>NZ_DSDD01000027.1:0-6320 GCF_011048875.1 Rhodovulum sp. | reverse complement strand
GGCCCGCTCGGCTTCCTGCGCCTTCAGCTTCAGCTCGTCCGCGGCGATGATGTCGTTCGAGATCGTGCCCTGGCGCTCGGCCAGAACGGCCGCGATGCGCGGCAGCGCGATGCGCGACAGCACGAAATAGATCACGACCAGAGTCACCACCAGCCAGAAGATCTGGTTGGGGAAGGTCGCGAAATCGAGTTGCGGCATACCGACCGGTTCGGCCGCGTTCGTATCAGTTGCCATTGTCGTCCCCCTGGACCCCGGGATTACACCGGGCGGGCGCTGTCAAAGCTCCCACCCGGCCGTAAGGATCGGTTCGGGAGATCAGACGGCGAACATCAGCAGAAGCGCGACGAGGAACGAGAAGATCCCCAGCGCTTCGGCGAACGCGATACCGATGAACATGGTCGCGGTCTGCGAGGCGGCCGCCGACGGGTTGCGCAGCGCACCCGAGATGTAGTTGCCGACAACATGGCCCACACCGACAGCGGCGCCGCCCATGCCGGTGCATGCCAGGCCCGCACCGATATAGGCGCCCATTTGAACGATATCGCCTTCCATGTCGATTTCTCCTTACGTTGGAATTGGCAGATTTCGGATTGCGTCAGTGATTCGGATGCAGCGCATCGCGCAGATAGACGCAGGTGAGGATCGCGAAGACATAGGCCTGGATGAAGGATACCAGAACCTCCAGCGCATAGACCGCGGTGATGGCGGCCAGCGGGAACACGGCGCCCACGCCCAGCACGCCCGCAAAGCCCGCGAACACCTTGATGACCGCGTGCCCGGCCATCATGTTGCCGGCAAGACGGATGGAATGGCTGACCGGCCGCACGAAGTAGGAAATGATCTCGATGATCGCCAGGATCGGCCTCAGGACCAGCGGTGCGGCGCTGATCCAGAACAGGCTGAGAAAGCCGATGCCGTTCTTGACCACGCCCAGGATGGTCACGAAGAAGAACACCGCCAGCGCCATGGTCGCCGTCACCGCGATATGCGACGTCGTGGTGAACGCCATCGGGATCAGGCCCAGGAAGTTCGCGAAGACGATGAAGATGAACAGCGTCATGATGTAGGGGAAGTATTTCACCCCGTCCTTGCCCGAGACATCCTCGACCATCTTGTAGACGAAGCCATAGGCCAGCTCGGCGATCGACTGCACCCGGCTGGGCACCAGCGCGCGCCCGCGCGTGCCGATCACCAGCAACAGCACCACGCAGACCACCGCAAGCGCCATCCACAGCGTCACGTTGGTGGGCGTGTACCAATGGATCGCATCGCCGCCGAACAGCGGCTTGACGATGAACTGGTCCATCGGGTGGATCTGCAGGCCGCCGGTCGCTTGGTCGCTTGCCACGTTCAATCCCTCTTGTCGTCCTTGGCGGCCTGTTCGGCCACCTGTTGCCTCTGGACCTCTTGCGCCGAGCGCATCATCACGCGCACCCCGGCGGCAAAGCCCAGCAATATGAACAGCACCAGGAAGATCGGCAGCGTCCCCAGCCACAGGTCCACCGCATACCCGATGCCAAAGCCGATCCCCAGACCGGCGACAAGCTCGATCACCATCCGCCAGGCCAGTTGCGCCTGGGAATAGTGTTCGTCCTGGTGGCGCTTGCCGGGCTCGGCGGCCTCGGCCTTCTTCAGGGCCTCGATCCGCGCTTCGAGCCGCTCAAGCCGCTCCTTTTCCGCCGGATCAATCACCCCGAGCGCCCCCTGGGACAGTCGCCGCGAACCTAGAGAGGGCACCGACATGAGTCAAGCGCCCATATTCCGCGCCAAGCCATTGTTTACAAAAGGTTTCATGGAACGCTGCGCCGCCGCATCCGCGGCTTTCGGGCGCGCTGCATATTCAACCTTCCGGTTGACGATCGGGCGGCGGGCGGCCCATGCTCCGGCCATGGATGACCGGCTCGACATCGTTTTCGCCGCCCTCGCCGACCCCACCCGGCGCGCGATCCTCGCCATGCTGCTCGAGGACGACATGGCCGTGACCGATGTCGCCACCCCCTTCGAGATGTCGCTGGCCGCGATCTCGAAACATCTGGTCATCCTGACCCGCGCGGGTCTCATCAGCCAGGAAAAGCGCGGCCGGGTGAAATGGTGCAAGCTCGAACCCGACGCGCTGCGCGATGCCTCGGTCTGGATGCAGGGCTTCGGCCAGTTCGACCCCGTGGATCTCGACGCGTTCGAGCGGTTCCTGCGGATTGAACTCGATGACGGGGCGGCGGCGCAGCATGCCTCCGACGACGCCTGCCGGGAGGGCCTGTAAAGACCCGCCCTACCCGTCCTCCTTCAGCAGCAGCACCAGCGCCACCACCGTCAGCCCGATCCCCCCCAGCACCAGCCCGCGGGGCGCGGCATTGCCCAGCGCGATCTCCCAGCCGATCACCCAGCTCGGCGTCAGGTAGGTATAGGCCATCACCTTGGCCGAGGGCAGCCGCATCGCCGCATATTGCAGCAGCACGAAGGTCACCGCGCTGGTAAAGACCGCCAGGTACAGCACCACCCACCAGACCCGCGCGGGCAGCATGGCCCAGTCGGTCGCGCGGATCGACGGCAGCCCGTAGATCAGCAGCAGCACCAGCGCCGCCGTCATCATCCCGAAGGTGAAGACCAGCGCAGGCTCGCCCCGGTTGAACTTGCGCACCAGCGGCGTATAGGCGGCATGCGCCAGCGCGGCGACGAAGAACACCGCCTCGCCCCGGCCCAGATCGAACGCGATCAGCGCCGCAGGATCGCCACGAAAGATCACCCACAGCGCCCCCACGGCTCCGATCGCCAGCGCCACGCCTATCCGGCCCGTCATCGTCTGGCGCAGGAACAGCCAGCCGAACCCCGCCGCCATCACCGGCGTCAGGGTAAAGATCGCCGCCGTCGCGACCGGCTCGGCGGTCTTCAGCGCCTCGAACATCAGCACGAAATAGGCCCCGAACAGACCGCCAAGGATCACGAACCGCCAGGGCGCCCGGAACCGGTGCGCGTGCAGCCCCGGCCCCAGCGCCGCCGCCGCTCCGATGAGCCCGCCCGCCAGCGCAAAGCGCAGCGCGGTCAGCGCGGCGGGGTCGATATCGTTGGCGATCAGCTTGCCGAAACTGAACGAGCCCGCCACCAGCCCCGAAAAGGCCAGCATCGCCAGATGCCCGCGCAGCGCCTCGGCGCGGGTCACGGCCATTCCCGCGCCGCCTCCTTCAGCCGCGCGATCAGCGCCTGCACCTTGGCGGTGCGGTGCAGATCGACATGGGTGACCAGCCAGATCGTCACCTCCCACTCGGGCCGCGGCGGGCGCATCTCGACCAGATCGGGCAGCCCGCGCGCCTGCCAGAGCGGCACGAACCCGATCCCCGCCCCCGCCTCGACCGCCTCGACCGCGCCGCGCATGTCGCCCACGCGAAAGGTGATCCGCTCGGCCGGGACATGCGCCCGCAGCCAGCGGCAGAACGGCGCGGGATGCTCCTCGTCGGTGGGGCCGACAAAGCGGTGGGCCGAGACATCCTCGCCCAGCCCCCCCTGCGCCGCCACATAGTCGCGGCTGGCATAAAGCCCGCTTTTCTGCACATACAGCGTCTGCACGATATTGTCGGGCTCGTCGGGCCGGGCACCCGCCCGCACCGCGACATGCGCCTCGCCATATTCCAGCCGGTAAAGCCGCGGGTCGGCCATCAGCCGCACCGACAGCTCTGGATGATCGGCCTGGAACCCCGCCAGCACCGGCACCACCAGCGGCGTCAGCGCATCCACCGTCGTCACCGCCAGATCGCCGGTCATCGCCGCGCCCTGCCCGCGCAGCCGTCCCGAAAGCTGGCCGAACTGCTCGGCAGTGACCTGGGCCACCTGCATCAATTCCTCGCCCGCCTCGGTCGGCGTATAGCCGCGGGCATGGCGCTGGAACAGCTTGACGCCCAGCCGGGTCTCCAGCGCATCGACATGCCGGATCACGGTCGCATGATGCACCCCCAGCGCCTCGGCCGCGCCGCTGACCGTGCCCAGCCGGGCAACGTGAAAGGCGGTGCGGATTTCGTCCCAGTTGTCGAGATCCATATGTGCACCACCTCACAGAACTTGTTGAAGTTGAGCAATTGTGTTCATCAACGCAAGAACCATTTTACCCTCACATCCTCACCCCATCGGGGTTTCCCATGTCCCGCACAATCCTGCGCATCGACAGCTCGCCCCGCCGCGACGGCTCGGTCTCGCGCGACCTGACCGACCGCATCACCGCCCGCCTTGCCGGTGACGACCCCCGTATCCTGACCCGCGACCTTGCCGCCGCTCATGCGGCGGTCGACAAACTGCCCCGCGCCGCCTGACACAGGCCCGGCCTGCCCCCTCGCACGGGCGGGCCGGACTTGACTCCCGCCCCCATCCATGGCTTAAGCCGCCCCGATATCCGGAACGGTTCACGCCTTCCGGTCTCGGTCATGTGCCGCGATCGCCCCCCGTCAGCGAGGTTTCGCCCACGGGGGCGTCACGCGTTTCGCGCTTCGTCGCGCTGACATTTCAGGCGTCCCCGCCCATATCGGGGGCAGGTGCAAACGGTCGCAGGAGGGCCAAGGGCATGTTCGAAAGTCTTTCCGACCGCCTGTCCGGCGTGTTCGACCGCCTGACCAAGCAGGGCGCGCTGAGCGAGGAGGACGTCAAGACCGCGCTGCGCGAGGTCCGCGTGGCGCTGCTCGAGGCCGACGTTTCGCTGCCCGTCGCGCGCAGCTTCGTCAAGTCGGTGCAGGAAAAGGCCACCGGGCAGGAAGTGACGAAATCGGTCACGCCGGGCCAGCAGGTGGTCAAGATCGTCCATGACGAACTGGTCAAGGTCCTGACCGGTGAGGGCGAACCGGGATACCTGAGAGTCGACAACCCGCCCGCGTCGATCCTGATGGTCGGCCTTCAGGGCGGCGGCAAGACCACCACCACCGCCAAGCTGGCAAAACGGCTGAAGGAGGTGAACGGCAAGCGGGTGCTGATGGCGTCCCTCGACGTGAACCGCCCGGCGGCCATGGAACAGCTTGCCATCCTGGGTGCGCAGATCGGCGTCGATACCCTGCCCATCGTGCCGGGGCAGAAACCCGTCGACATCGCGAAACGCGCCAAGCAGCAGGCCGCGATGGGCGGCTATGACGTCTACATGCTGGACACCGCCGGGCGGCTGTCGATCGACGAGGCGCTGATGGCCGAGGTCGAGGCCGTGCGCGACGTCGCCACGCCGCGCGAGACGCTGCTGGTGGTCGACGGCCTGACCGGTCAGGACGCGGTCAACACCGCCGAGAATTTCGACGGCCGGATCGGCATCACCGGCGTCATCCTGACCCGGATGGATGGCGACGGCCGGGGCGGCGCGGCGCTTTCCATGCGCGCGGTGACCGGCAAGCCGATCAAATATGTGGGTCTTGGCGAAAAGCTCGACGCGCTGGAGGAATTCCATCCCGAACGCATCGCGGGCCGCATCCTCGGCATGGGCGATATCGTGTCGCTGGTGGAAAAGGCGCAGGCCACCATCGAGGCCGAACAGGCCGAGCGGATGATGAAGCGCTTCCAGAAGGGTCAGTTCAACATGAACGACCTGAAGATGCAGCTGGAACAGATGCTCAAGATGGGCGGGATGGAGGGCATCATGGGCATGATGCCCGGCATGGGCAAGATGTCCAAGCAGATGGCCGATGCGGGTTTCGACGATTCGATCCTGCGCCGCCAGATCGCGCTGATAAATTCCATGACCAGGGTCGAGCGCGCCAATCCCCAGATCCTTCAGGCAAGCCGCAAGCGCCGCATCGCGGCCGGCGCGGGTCTCGAGGTGCCGGAGCTGAACAAGCTGCTCAAGATGCACCGCCAGATGTCCGACATGATGAAGAAGCTCGGCCAGAAGGGCGGCCGCGCCATGCTCAAACGCGCGCTGGGCGGCATGTTCGGCAAGGGCGGACTGCCCGGCATGGGCGCCGACATGGATCCCAGGGCGCTGGAAGAGGCCGCGCGCCGGATGGGCGGCGGGCTGCCCGGTGGCATGGGCGGCCTTGGCGGCGGCATGGACCTGCCGCCGGGGCTGTCGGGGCTGGGCGGCAAGAAGAAATGACGCGGCGCGCTCCGGCATATCCCCTGCGACGGCCCGGCACCGGGCGGCGTGACACAGGGCAATTTGTCCGACGAAAGTCCGATGGAATTCCGATGGAATCCCGATTTGCCAATCGCGACGAAAGGAGCGCTGCGTGACCTCCGCGACCGACACCACCGCCCGCGCCGCGGACCTTCTGCGCGAGCACCGCGCCAGCATCGACCGGCTGGACGCGATCCTCGTCTACACCCTGGGCGAGCGGTTCAAGCACACCAAGGCCGTGGGCCGT
>NZ_DSDD01000138.1:0-6345 GCF_011048875.1 Rhodovulum sp. | reverse complement strand
TTCTTCCTCATCGCATCGCGCAACCCGGGAAAGGCGGGCTGTTTCGGCATGGGTGGGGCTTCTTGCAGGGATGCCCAAGCCTATCAGATCAGGCAGAAGTCGGCAGGTTTTTCAGACGTTCCTAAACATCCACCTCTTCCACGAACCTAGCATTCTCCTGGATATACTGGAACCGCATTTCCGGCTTCTTGCCCATCAGGCGTTCCACCAGGTCGGCGGTTTCGCCCGGTTCGTCCTCGTCGATCGACACGCGGATCAGCTTGCGGGACGCGGGGTCCATCGTGGTTTCCTTGAGGTCCTTGGCGTCCATCTCGCCCAGGCCCTTGAAGCGGGAAACGTCGATCCTGCCCTTGCCGCCGAGGCCCTTTTCCAGCCACATCTCCTTTTCCGCCTCGTCCAGCGCATAGACCCGCTTCGCGCCCTGGGTCAGGCGGAACAGCGGCGGGCAGGCCAGGTACAGGTGCCCGTGGTCGATCAGCGGGCGCATCTGGGTGAAGAAGAAGGTCATCAGCAGGCTGGCGATATGCGCGCCGTCCACATCGGCGTCGGTCATGATGATGACCTTTTCATAGCGCAGATCGTCGATGTTGAATTTCGTGCCGATCCCGGTGCCCAGCGCCTGGGTCAGGTCGCTGATCTCGGCATTGCTGCCCAGTTTCGCAGAGGCCGCGCCCAGCACGTTCAGGATTTTCCCCCTGAGCGGTAACAGCGCCTGAATCCGCCGGTCGCGCGCCATCTTCGCCGACCCGCCCGCCGAGTCGCCCTCGACGATGAAAAGTTCCGTGCCCTCGCGCGAGGTGGCCGAGCAATCGACCAGTTTCCCCGGCAGCCGCAGCCGTTTGGTGGCAGATTTCCGCGCCGTTTCCTTTTCCGCCTTGCGCCGCTGCCGTTCCTCGGCCCGCAACACGAGGAAATCGAGGATCGCGCCCGCCGATTTCGTGTCCGCCGCCAGCCAGTTGTCGAAATGATCGCGCACCGCGCCCTCGACCAGCCGGGCGGCCTCGGTCGTGGCCAGGCGATCCTTGGTCTGGCCGACGAATTCGGGCTCGCGGATGAAGGTCGAGACCATCGCGCAGCCACCCGTCAGCAGATCCTCGCGCGTGATCTGGGCGGCCTTGCGGTTGTTGGCCAGCTCGCCATGGGCGCGGATGCCCTTGAGGATCGCGGCCCAGAAGCCTGCCTCATGCGTGCCGCCCTCGGGGGTGGGGATCGTGTTGCAATAGGAATGGATGAAGCCGTCGCGCGAGGGCGTCCAGTTGATCGCCCATTCCACCGAACCGGGCACGCCGAATTTCGACTGGAAATCGACCTTTCCGGCAAAGGGGCGGTCGGCATAGGTGGCGGCCTTGCCCAGCGTCTCGGTCAGGTAGTCGGCCAGCCCGCCGGGGAAGTGGAACACGGCCTCAAGGGGCGTCTCGCCATCCTCGATCGCGGATTTCCAGCGGATTTCCACGCCCGAGAACAGATAGGCCTTGGAGCGCGCCATCCGGAACATGCGCGCGGGCCTGAACCGGTGATGGCCAAAGATCTCCTCGTCGGCATGGAAGGTGACGGAGGTCCCCCGCCGGTTCGGCGCCGCCCCCAGTTTCTGCAGGCCGCCTTGCGGGATGCCGCGGGAAAATTCCTGCGCGAACAGTTCGCGGCCCCGCGCCACCTCGACCCGCAGCCGGTCGGACAGCGCGTTGACCACCGACACCCCCACGCCATGCAGCCCGCCCGAGGTTTCATAGGCCTTGCCCGAGAACTTGCCGCCCGCATGCAGCGTGCACAGGATCACCTCGAGCGCGGATTTGTCGGGGAATTTCGGGTGCGGATCGACCGGGATGCCGCGGCCATTGTCGCGGATCGTGACCGAATGATCGGCATGCAGTTCCACCTCGATCCGCGTGGCGTGGCCCGCCACCGCCTCGTCCATCGAGTTGTCCAGCACCTCGGCCACCAGATGGTGCAGCGCCCGGTCGTCGGTGCCGCCGATATACATGCCGGGGCGTTTGCGGACGGGCTCCAGCCCCTCCAGTACCTCGATCGAGGAGGCGTCATAATTATCCCGGCTGGCGCCGGAAAGCAGGTCGTCGGCGGACATGGGCTGCTCGTCCTCTGGTGGTTTGGAGGCGCATTAGAACAGCTTTGGCCCCGGATGGGCAATGGGCCTCGGGCAGGGCGGGGGTTGTAACGATTTTGTAACGTGTTCTTGACATCGCTCAAGGCGGGGTCGGGAAAGCGGGTTAGAATCGTTCGAAAGCGCCGACCCTGTCGGCAGGAGGATGGAATGGACGCACTCACGCCCCCCGCCGCCGACCAGCGCGCCGACCCCGTTGTCGAAACGCCCGCCCGCGTCATGCCTGCGCCCGAGACCATCGCGCAGGCCTTCGAGTCGGGCGAGTATCCCTATCGCCAGAAGATGCCGCGCCGGACCTACGAGGCGCAGAAGGCCAGGCTTCAGGCCGAATTGCTGAAGGTGCAGCTCTGGGCGCAGGAGACGGGGCAGAAATTCTTGATCCTGTTCGAGGGGCGCGACGCCGCCGGAAAGGGCGGCACGATCAAGCGGTTCATGGAACATCTGAACCCGCGCTCGGCCCGGGTCGTCGCGCTGAACAAGCCGACCTGGGAAGAGACCGGGCAATGGTTCTTTCAACGCTATATCAGCGAGTTGCCGACCGTGGGCGAGATGGTGTTCTATGACCGCTCCTGGTACAACCGCGCGGGCGTGGAACGGGTGATGGGCTTCTGCTAGTCCGTCGAATACCTGGAATTCATGCGCCAGACCCCGGAACTGGAGCGGATGCTCGTGCGGTCCGGCATCCGGCTTTACAAATACTGGTTCTCGGTCAGCCGCGAGGAACAGCGCCGCCGCTTCGAGGCGCGCGAGACCGATCCGCTGAAACGCTGGAAGCTGTCGCCGATCGACAAGGCGAGCCCGGACAAGTGGGACGACTATACCGAGGCCAAGGAGGCGATGTTCTTCTATACCGACACCGCCGATGCGCCCTGGACCATCGTCAAGTCCAACGACAAGAAGCGGGCGCGGCTGAACTGCATGCGCCATTTCCTGAGCTCGCTGGACTATCCGGGCAAGGATGCGCGGATCGTGCGCGCGCCCGATCCGCTGATCGTCGGACGGGCCGAACATGTGGTTCACAAGGCCGAGCATATCCTCGGCCCCTCGCTGCATCCCGACCTGCGCAAGCCGCGCGGGGATTGAGCCTCCTGCCGTGCGGCTTGCCGGTCTCCCGCGCCCGGTCCGGGTCGGGGCGAGGGGCGCAACGGTCTGGCTGGCGGCGCAGGGCTTCGAGGTGACGGCGATGGACGGCGCACCCAATGCCATCGCCAAGGCCCGGCGGCTGGCGGCGGCGCGCGGCGTCACGGTCGATTTCCACCTGGCCGATATCGCCCTCTGGGACTGGGAGGCCGCGCCCTTTGACGCGGTGATCGGCATCTTCATCCAGTTCGCCCCGCGCGCCATGCAGGATGGCATCCTCGACGGCATGAAATGCGCGCTGCGCCCCGGCGGGCGGCTGCTGCTGCTGCTGCATGGATTCGTGCCGCGCCAGGTGGGCTATGGCACCGGCGGACCGCCCGATCCCGACCAGATGTATACCGAGGCGCTGCTGCGCGACCGCGTTGCCGATTTCAAGATCCTCGAACTGCGCGACTACGATGCCGAGATCGCCAAGGGGCCGGGCCATTCCGGCCGCGCCGCGCTGGTCGACCTGGTGGCGCGCAGGCCTGGCTGACGCCGCTCAGCGCGCGCGGGGCAGGCGCGTCGCGGCCGCCCCGGCGGCGCGATGCGCCGTCGCGGGGGGCGCCAGCACCCGCAGGTAGCGGCGCAGCGGGCGCCAGCCCCCCGCGCCGAACCGCGCGTCCGCCTCCTCGTCGCTGAATGCCGAGGGCACCAGCAGCAGGTCGCCGGGCTGCCAGTCGGCCGGGGTCGCCACTTCCAGTCTGTCACGCGCCTGCAGCGCGTCCAGGACGCGCAGGATCTCTTCGGTGCCGCGCCCGATCCGCACCGGGTATTCGAAGATCATCCGCACATGCAGCGCCGGGTCCAGGATGAGCGTCATGCGGATCGGGACATCGGGGCTTTCCTTGGGATGGGTCATGCCGCAGGCCCCGGCAATCGCGCCGTCCGGATCCGAGATCATCGGAAAGCCGACCGCGCTGCCGAACAGCGCGGCAACATCCGCGCACCAGGCGGTGAGATCGGCCACCGGGTCGGGCGTCAGCCCGATCGCCTGCGCGCCGCGCCGGTCGAGTTCGGGGATGGCCTCGGCCAGACTGCCCAGTTCGGTGGTGCAGACCGGCGTGAACGCGCCGGGCTGGCTGAACAGCACGGTCCAGCGTCCCTCGGCCCAGGCGTGGAACCGGATCGGGCCCTGCGTGGTCCGGGCCTCGAAATCGGGAAAGATGTCGCCGATCCGCGGCATCCAGCCCGTGCCGCCGCGATAGCCGGGCGGCAGCCGGACGGGCCCGGCCGCCTGGGGATGCAGGGTCTGCGACAGGAAGGGCAAGCGGTTCATGGCTGGACTTTCCGCTGGACATGGCTGGCGCCGGGTCCGGACCGGGCGCCCGGCCGGGACCGGGTCGCACTCTCCAAGGACAATCGGGCAGAACTGTGGCGTCTTTCCCTCGCAGCGCCGCCAATCCGGTCGTCCCGCCATGCGCCGGACGCATGGCTTGGCCCTTGCCGGGCGGGCGGGCCGGGTCTACCAGCGGGCGATGACCGCCCCGGCCATCCCCCTGGGCCATGCTGCCCATCTGCGCGCCGTTCTGGCGCTGGGCCTGCCGCTGATCGGCAGCCATCTGGCGCAATTCGCCATCGGGCTGACCGACGCGATCATGCTGGGGCGCTATTCCATCGACGCGCTGGCCGCCGAGGTGCTGGGCGGGGCGCTGTTCTTCGTGCTGTTCCTGCTGGGCTCGGGCTTTGCCTGGGCGGTGATGCCGCTGGTGGCGACCGCCGCGGCGGCGGACGAGACGGCGCAGATCCGTCGGGTCACGCGGATGGGGCTGTGGATCTCGATCGGGTTCGGGGCGCTGACGCTGCCCCTGTTCCTGGCGTCGGGGCGGCTGTTCCTGGCCGCCGGGCAGGCGCCGGGGATCGCGGCGCTGGCGCAGGACTACCTGCTGCCGCACGGGCTGGGGATGGTGCCGGCGCTGGTGGTGATGGTGCTCAAGAGCTACCTCGCCGCGCTGGAGCGTGCGCGGGTCGTGCTGTGGGTCACGCTGGCGGCGGTGGGGCTGAACGCGCTGGCCAATTACCTGCTGATCTTCGGCAATTGGGGCTTTCCCGAGTTGGGCATCCGCGGCGCGGGGCTGGCCTCGCTGATCGTGCAAACGGCCGCGATGGGGGTGATGGTGCTTTACGTCATCCGCGCCACGCCTGAGCACACGCTGTTCCGCCGCTTCTGGCGGCCCGACAGGGAGGCGCTGGGTCGGGTGTTCCGGCTGGGCTGGCCGATCGGGCTGACCAACCTGGCCGAGGTCGGGCTGTTCGCGGCGTCATCCGTGATGATGGGCTGGCTGGGCGCGGTACCGCTGGCAGCGCACGGGATCGCGCTGCAGATCACCTCGGCAGTGTTCATGGTGCATCTGGGGCTGTCGAATGCGGCGACGATCCGGGCGGGGCGCGCGATGGGGCAGGGCGATGCGCTGGCGCTGCGCCGCGGCGCGCTGGCGGCGCTGGGGCTGGCGGGCGCTGTGGCGGCGGCCTCGATGGGGCTGTTCCTGGCGCTGCCGGGGCCGCTGATCGGGCTGTTCCTCGACCCCGCCGATCCGGGGCGCGCGGCGGTGATCGCGCTGGGCACCGGGCTGCTGGCGGCGGCGGCGCTGTTCCAGCTGGTCGATGCGGCGCAGGTGATGGCGCTGGGGCTGTTGCGCGGGGTGCAGGACACCCGGGTGCCGATGGTCATTGCCGCGGTGGGCTACTGGCTGGTGGGCATGCCCGTGGCCTGGGGGCTGGGATTCGGGCTGGGCTGGGGCGGCGTCGGCGTGTGGCTGGGGCTGGCCGCGGGTCTGGCGGTGGCGGGCGTGGCGATGATGGCGCGGTTCTGGCTGCGCGCGCCGCGCCCGGCGGGATGAGCGGGTTTCGCCTTGCTGCGCAAGGCGACCCGCGGGGGGCGCTGCCCCCCGTCCTTCGGACTCCCCCCGGGATATTTGCGGCCAGAAGAAGGACAGGGGCGGGGAGGCCCTAGGGTCGACCGCGACCAAGTTGAATCCTTGGGGTTCACATCCGGGGTGATTTCTGATTCATGCTGATTGCCGTAAAGGAGGTCGGCATGGATGGGGAAACCGTATTCTTCTGATTTGCGTCAGCGGTTTGTGGCTGCTCTGGATGAAGGCATGTCG
>NZ_DSDD01000136.1:0-6347 GCF_011048875.1 Rhodovulum sp. | reverse complement strand
TGATAGGCGTGGATGAAACTCGCCCGCGCGCCGATCGCGCCCTGAATGCCCAGATGCTTGGCAACACCCGCCTCGCGCAGACGGAACAAGATGACGTCTCCAACGGCCGCGTCCGCTACTGGCTTCTCGAGCAGATGCCGCCGAGCGGCAGCCCAAAGCGTTTCCTCGCCCTGAGGTTCAGACCAGTCGGGCGTATAGGGCGGCACCGCTTCGGGCTCGGTGCCGTAAATCGCCCGCCACACTCCGCGCAGCAGGCCCAGGCAGTCCGCCCCCGCCCCAGGCATCGAGCCCTGATGGTGATAGGGCGTGCCGATCCAGCGCCGGGCCTCGACCGCGGCACGCTCTGCGATCTGGCTCATCGGTTCAGGCTCCCCCCGTCATTGACACCCGATTGCGACGGATAGGCCATCAGCCAGTCCTCCCCCGGAACATGCGGGAAGCCACGGAAGTTCGCGAAGTTGTGAAACTTCCAGCGGCAGGTATCGGCCGAGCGGTCGCAGCCGGCAATCAGCCGCAACGAATCCCCGGGACCGACCGCACCGCGGATTTCGGACCACAGCTCCACGACGCGCACCCCGGCCTCTTGGCGGTCGGCCTTGATCACCCCGAACAATCCCGCAGCCGGGCCGGACAGGACCTCGAGCCGACCATGCTCGAACCAGCGCGGTTGAAACTCGTTCATCGCCTCGAAGCGGAAGATACGCCGGGCTTCGATCAAACCTGCCGTCACCAGCGTCGAAAAGCCAGGACGGGTCGCGTCGAACCCGCAGGCGGCATCTCCCAGAACCGCTTGGCAGGGGCTCTGGTAGACCCGCCCCAGCGGTTGGTTCAACGCCTCGGCCTGACCACGGATCTCGACCTCGAACCCGCCGTCCACGCGCGTGAACTCGCCCAGCGAACCGACGAAAAGGATCAGCCGCTGCCTGACATCGGCCCAATTCACCAACCAGATACACAGCGATGCGGCGTCATAACGGCCCGCCGCGACATCATCCTCGGTGATCGCCTCGGAACTGAGCGCGCCAAGCGCAGCCGAGTTGTCCACCGACAAACCCGTCGACTGGGACAGCGCCCGCGCGCTCATTCCGGTTTCGGCGCGGAACGTCACGCCATCAAAGGAAAGATCCCGATCATGGTCTGTGAACCCCAGAACCACCCCGTCGTGCCGCGTGATCGCCCAGGCCCGCGCAAGCGTCGTCGCGCCGCTCGCCAGATGCGCCTGCAATGCCTCTAAGATCGCCATCAGACCCGAATCTCCACAACCGGCACCGAGGGGACATCGCCCACCTTGAAGCTCGCGACCGATGTCTGGATACGGTCGGTGTCGAAACGTACCGGCACGTCAAACTCGAATCCGGCAGTTACCGCCGCGCCGAATTCGGGCGCTTCCGCCAGCATCACCAGCCCCGTCGCGGTATCGACCGTGAAATCCGGACCCTCTGTCAGTTCCACCCCATCGATCCCAAGCCGAACGCTGTCCGCGACCGGTTTCGTGATCGGGCGCACATAGGAATGCCCGCCCGAGGAATAGGTCTTGGTCAGTTGGAACAGCGTCTTCGACCCGTCGCCAAAACCGATCCTCTGGTCGTCGAAGGCAGGATCGCGCGAGGGAAGGCAGGACTTGAAGTCCGACCAATCCTTCCAGCGGAACCCGTAAAGCTGTCCGCGCCGCGCCTCGAAAAAGGCGATCATCGCCTCGACATCGTCAAGCGAGCGCATGGCAACGCCGGCGTCATAGCGCCGCCGGCCATGTTCCCAGGGCGTGTTGCGCTCCTCGAACCCGTTGGCGAGCGTCACGATCTCGGTGCGCCGCTCGGGTCCGCCGACCGAGCCGAAGCTCAGGTTGGCCGGGAACCGGACCTCGTGAAATGCCATGTCCATTCCTCCGCGTTATCTGTTGCGCTGGCCGCGCGCGATCAGCCGCCCCATATCCGCGGCGATCTGGCTCTGGCTGCGGGCAAAGCCCTGCACATCGGGCGTCGTGATGTTCATGACGACCTGCACCGGCCGTCCGCCGCCGCCTTCGCTTCTGATGCCCAACCGACCATCGGCGCCGCGCGCCAGCGGCAGGATCGCCTCGGGGCCAGCCTCGCCCATCAGGCCCGTCCCTCCGCGCATCGGGAAATGGGTGGCCCGGTCGATCACACCGCCAGTGGCAAAGGGAATGACGCGGCTCTGGGTAAAGGCTCCGCCCTTGGCGAAGGGCACCGCTGCGCTGACCAGCCCCTCGATGCCACCCGCGACAAGCCCGCCCAGATGGTTCTGAACCGGCTTGATCGCCGCCGAATAGGTGGCGTTCACGATCGAATTGGCGACGGTCTTCAGCGCATCCGACAGCTTCATCCCATCGAAGACGAGCCCGTCGAAGGCCCGCCTCAATCCGCTGCCGATCGAACGCGACAGGCTGCCAACCTCGCGATTGGTCAGTGTCAGGCTCTCGCGCATCCGGACCAGTTCCACCTCGAAGGCCGCCGCGGTGCCCCGCGCGCCGCCCAACGTCTTCTCCAGCGCCTCGATCTGCGCGTCGAAGGCGTCGAAATCCTCTGCCTGGGCCATTGGTTATCCTTGATCCAACCTGTTGTCGGGATAGGCACGCGCAAGCTCTTCCAGCCGCGCGCGGCTCATCGGCGCAGGGCCACCGGCCGCGCCCAGCATCAGCATCAGTTCGGCCGGGGTCAGCGCCCAGAACTCGGCCGGCTTCAGGCCCAATCCCCTGATCCCGGCCTGCATCAGGGCGCCCCAATCAAAGCCCATCGCATTGCGCCTCCGGAAGGGTGAAGGCGCGCGCCAGAAGCTGCGCGGCGGCCTGAGCCGCGGCAATCGGGCCGCCGCCGATATCGGCACGCGCAAGATCGGCGGCCGAGCCGTGCCAACCCCCGCCCCGAAGCCCCGCGAGCAACAGCCCCAGCACATCGCGCGTCGAGAACGCGCCTTCCTCATAGCGCTCGATCAACGCCACAAGCGTGTCCGCACCCAGCGCCGCCTCCAGCTCCGCCAGCGCCCCAAGCGTCAGCTTCAGCACACGGCGTTCACCATCGACGATCAATGCCACCTCGCCTGCATGGGGATTGGCCATGGTCAGAACGCCGTAAAGGCCAGCGCCCCGGCCGAGGCCAGCGTCATCTCGTAAGTGGCCTCGCCGTTATGGCTGCCGGAATACTCCAGCGAGGTGACCTGAAACGGCCCCTCGACCACGCCGAAGCCCGGGATCACGACCTGGAAGGCCGGCGTTTCGGAATCGAAGAACACCTGCCGCGCGCGCGCGTCGGTCTCGGCATCCTTGAACACGCCACCGCCGGAGATTCCGGCCGATTTCACCCCCGCGCCTGCCAGAAGCTCGCGCCAGCCGCCCTCGCTTTCCAGGCTGGTCACATCCACCTGTTCGGCGTTGAAACTGATGCGTGTGGCTCGCAGCCCCGCAATGGTCTCGAACTGACCGGCTCCGGTCAGGTCGAGCTTGATGAGAAGATCCTTGCCGTATTGCGCCGTCATCATGCTTACTCCAGATAAGGTGTTCAGTCGTCCTCGACCCGGGCTGCGAAGCGCAGGTCGATGCGGCGCTCGCCCTGGGTGCCCACCCGCCGGGCGCGGGCCCGGTCGAACCACAGGCCCACGATCCGCCCGCGAGACATCGCCAGCGGCGCGTCCACCAGGGCGTCGGAAACCGCCGCAGCCGCCGCCTTGGCCCGGGCGAACCCGGCCTCTCGGCTGACGATGGTGATCGTGAACAGATGCAGCGCCCCGTCCCCGGTCTTGTCCGAGGCGTCGCGCACCTCCTCGGGGCCCAGGCTGACATAGGTCAGCGGCAGGTCGCCCGCCGGCACCACGTCATAGATCGCCCCGCCCACCTGCGCGGCCAGGGCGGGATCACCCGCCAGTCGCTGGAAGATCGCCGCCTGCAGAGCGGCCGCCGCGCCGTAACTCATGCCGGTTTCTCCTCTTCTGCAAAGCAGAGCAGGTAGTGCCCGCTCCGATCCGCTTCGGTCACCGCCCGGATGTGAAAGATCCGCGTGCCTTCGCGAAACCGCTCGCCGGGCTGGGGCCGCCGGGCCGAACCCGGCGGTGCGGCGCGCACGACGACATGATAGGGCACCCGCGTCAGAGTCAGTTCCTGCCCCGCACGCTCGCCGCCCGTGCGCGGCGTGATCTCCGCCCAGATCACTCCAAGCTCGACCCATGTCTCGGAAAACCCGCCAGCCCCGTCGGGCAGTCGCTGGGCCGCCTCAAGGACAAGGCGACGGTTCAGAACAGGCGGGCGTTTCATGCCACCCCTCCGGCCGTCACACGCAGCCGTCGCCAGCGTTCGGTCAACGCCGCAACGCCGAACGGCATGAGGCCTTCGCCCGCAGACGCCTCGTGCCGATGCTCGTGGTAATGCGCCGCCAGCAGGAAGACCGCCTGCCCCAGATCGGCAGGAACGCTGTCCCACTCCGCACCGAAACCGGCATCGAAATCGACCTCGGCGCCGCCCCCCTGCGGGATCGTCGGCAGGCAGGTCCGAACCGCGGCCAGCCTGGGATAGGTTCCGTCCCGCTCCAGCCGATAGGTGGCCGGATCGCAGACGCTGACGGTGCCGTTGCGGTCGAAGACCCGAAGCTGCGTGATGCGGGTCACGGGCGCCACCGGCAGCGGCTCACGCGCGCCATCGCGCCAACCGTTCACCCTCCAGGTAAAGCTGCGCGCCAGAAGCACCTTGGCGGTCCGTTCCTCGATCGCCGCCATGGAGGCCCGCAGGAATGCCTCCAGCAACGCGTCCTCTGCCCCGTCATCGGAAAACCCGGTGCCAAGGCGCAGATGCGCCTTGAACCGCTCCAGAGGCAGCGCGGCGGCGGGCAGCGTCGTCTGCTCGATCAGCATCATCTCGTCATTTCTCCGCTAGGCCCCCCGCTGAATGTCGGCGCGCGCCGACCCGGCCTGCCCCGACGGAGGGAACAGCTGGACAGACCGGATAGCTCCGGCGCGCGCCTGGTCGTCCCCGGGGTCAGCCGGAGGCAACGTCTCGGTCAGGCCATCAGGCGGTGGCGAATCTCAGAAGCTTGATCGCGGCATAGTCGCTGACATCTCCGCCGACGCGCTTGGTCGCATAGAACAGCACATGCGGCTTGGCCGAAAACGGGTCGCGCAGCACCCGCAGGTCCGGGCGCTCGGCGACGGTATAACCCGCCTGGAAATCGCCGAAGGCAATCGCCACCGTGCCCGAGGCGATATCGGGCATGTCCTCGGCGATCAGGACCGGATAGCCCAGAAGCCGCGCAGGCTCGCCCGCCGACAGCCCGTCCGACCACAGGAAGCGGCCATCGGCATCCTTCATCTTGCGCACCGCACCCGCCGTGCGCGAATTCATCACGAAAGTGGCACCCGCGCGGTATTCCGCACCCAGCGAGTAGACGAGGTCGAGGATTGCATCGGCCGGCGACACCGCGTCGAAATCGCCATCCGACCCCGTTGCGACATAGCCAAGGCTGCCCCAGCTCCACGCACCTTCGGGAACGTAGGGATGCGACAGGAACCCCGTGGGCTTGTCGACGCCGTCGCCATTGATGAACGCCGCCGCCTCGGCGCGGGCGAACCTGTCGGCGATGCGCGCGGCCAACCAGCCTTCGATGTCGAACGCGGAATCGTCCAGCAGCCGCTGGCTGGCCTTGGGCATGGCCGAAAGCTCGTGCAGCGGGATCGACACGCGCTCGATCTGCGGCGTGCCGGTCTCGATCTGGTTGGCGGTCTCGGTCGACCAGCCCGAACCGATGTCCGAATGGTCCACCAGCACATCGAACGAGGTCGCCTCGACGGTGACCACCTGCGCGATCGAGCGGATCGAGGCCGTCGAGCGCAGCACCGACTTGATCGTATCCGAGGTCTCGGGATCGACGAGATAGCCACCCTCGGCCGCGACCGAGGTACCCAGCGCCTTGCCCTCGATTTCCAGGCTGCGCAGCCCGTCATCGTCGCCGTTGCGCAGATAGGCGGCAAGGGCCTTCTTGTGCGGCGCGTCGAGATCGGCGGCACGCGACAGGGCGGGGCGCCCGGCGGAGGTCATTTGGGATTTCCGGTCCAGCATGGTCAGTCGCTCTTCCTGTTGTTGAAGTCGGGATTTCACATCGGCCTGAAACTCTTTGAAATCGTTCAGGAAAGAGTTCAACGCCTGCTTCACTTCCACCGCCGGGGCTTGGCTCCCGCCGGACTTGGTCTCGGTCTCGGTCATCTCGCTTGTCCTTGTTGAGATCGGTCCTCGCGGCCTTTGGCGATCAGCCCTCGGCCAACATGCGGCGGGCGCCTGAAAAGGCCTCCGCCAGTTCGCGCAAGAGCACCTCGGAGGGGTCCCCTCCCTTGGCGCCAACCCGCGCTTC
>NZ_DSDD01000042.1:0-6371 GCF_011048875.1 Rhodovulum sp. | reverse complement strand
GCGTCGCCGCCTGGTTCTCGGTCCGGTGCGACAGATCCTCCGACGCCCCGCCGATCTCCTCGGCCCGGGCATGGATCTCGGTGGCGTTCTCCTCGATCGAGGCCAGCATCTCGTTCAGCGTCATGATCGTCGCGTTGAAATCATGGCGTAATTGCTCGTATTCCGGCGCGAAAGCCTCGTCCAGACGATGCGTCAGATCGCCGGAGGACAGCCGTTGCAGACCATCGGCCAGCATGCTGACGACGGTTTGCTGCTGCTCGGCACGCTCCCGACGTTCCTCCTCGATGGCGCGCTCCTGCTCCTGCATGCGGGCGCGTTCGATGAGGCCCTCGCGGAAGGTACCCAGCGCCGTTGCCATGCGGCCGATCTCGCCGCCTGAGACGTGAAAGCCGGTGATCGGTGCGAGATCGCCCCGCGACAGGCGCTCCGTGACCCGGACGAGTCGCGACATCGGCCGCAGGATCAGAAGCCAGGTGAAGAGCGGAGCCGCCAGCAGCAGTGCCACGCTGGCCATTGCGACCGTATGGAGTTGCGCTTCCGCGCGATCTGCCTGTGCAAGCACGGTATCGCCCGCAGCCGCGGCCGCGGCAAGCGTCGCGTCGCTGTGGTTGACGGCTGCATCGCCGATCCGGCGCAGCAGAGAATAGGCCGCCCGGGACGTGGTTTCGGCCTGGTTCTGTGCCTCGATCATGGCCGCCCGAGTCGCGACGATGCCCGTTTCCCCACCGGAGAATGCAACGATTTCCTTGATGATCGTCCGCAACTCGTCGTTCACGAAGACCTCTTCAAGCAGCGCCGCGAGCGCCTGGGCGACCGCGTCCAGGTCTCGCTGGGCGGCCTTGGCGGCGTCCGGGTCGCTCGCCGTGGCCCCCAGGAAGGCCATCGCGACAACGTTTTCGACCGCGATTTCCAGCCGCGCGGCATCGCGGATGAACTGCAACTCGTTGCCGATCAGCCGCTCGACCGCCTCGGCATTGAAGGTCGCTGTATCTTCGGCGCCCTCCAGCAGATTGCGAGTCAACGCATCAACGGCCTCGGCCAGCGCGGCCTCTGTCGGATCGCGCAGCGCCAGCAGCCGGCGAATCTGATCCGGTCGGGCGCGGGAACCCGGCGAGGTTGTTTCGGCAAGAAGGCCGCGCATCTCGGCGAGCATCGGGAGAAGCTCGGGACCTGCTCCGTTCGCCTCGAGCCCCGAGAGAATCGCATCGAGTTCGCCAAGGCTCGACCGGGCGATACCGCGCAGGCCCGCGGCCAGAGCGTCATCGCCGGTTTCTGCAAGCGCGATGGCCGTGCCGCTGAGCAGGTTGATCTCGTTGCGGGCCTTGAGCACCAGCGAGGTTGCGACGAAATCGTATTCGATCAGCGAACCAAGCGTGCTTGTCACCACCTCGACCGTCTGTGCGCCCGCGAGTTCCATGTCGTAGACCGCATCACCGGCCATCTTCATGAGTTGCGTGCGGGCCTCGTCCGACAGTTCACGATAGGCCGCGATGGTGGTTTCAACCTCGTCATGGCGCGCGAACCGCTCGGCGATTGCGGTCTCCATCCGCTGGGCCGCGGCGTCGAGCTCCGCCAGAAGCGGCCGCATCTCGGCAATCGCTGCGTCAGGAAAGTGGCGCATCCCGTCTTCGAGCGCGGCCATCTCGGCCTCGAGGTTGTCATGGCCGTTCCTGACCTGTTCGGGCGTTTCGGCCAGAAGGATTTCGGACAAAGCATTGCGGATGCCCGCGCTGTGTTCGACGACCGTCACGCTGTGACGCAGCGCGGGCAATTGCTCGCCCAGGAGCGTGTTGAGCGAACCCGTCAGGCTGTTGAAGACGGCAAGGCCGATCAAGACTGCAGCCGCCGTCATCGCACCCATGGCGGCGATCAAGACCCCGATCTTGATGGCGATGCTTCCGAAAAGGAAGGAAAGGAATCGGCGCATGGCTGCCTCGCAACATGTATTCCGGTTGGTTCAAGGAGCGGCTTTTTGGTTCCGCCGCGCCATCGGTTCAGAGATCATCTTCCGCGATGTCGAGAGCGGTGGATGTGGTCGTGCCGTCCTCTGGCTGTGGACCGCCTCAGGCGCATCGGCGCAGGTGGCCTCACCGAGGCGCTGCGTCTGGGGACAACGGGCGGCGGATCGAAAGAAGGCATATGGCAGACTCCGGAACTCCAGGTCATTCTGCCGGACCTTGGGGTCCAAGCGTTAAGAACCTGTTGTCCCGTCCGGACCGAAGGCCCGGGCAAAACGGCAAAGTTTACCGAACGTGCCGGGCCTGACGTTGCAATGCGCTGCATGCCCGGTCGCCGCCAGTCCGGATCCGCGATCCCCGATGCGGCCACTGACGGGCAGTTTGTGCCCCGAGGATTCAGATCGCAGCGGTCGCCAGGACCGGGGAATTGTGCCGCGAGGGTCAGATCGCGCCTGTGCGCCGACAGTCCGGCGCGGGAGGGCGGGCTGTCGGGAACGCGGGGAAGGCCACGGGATCAGTGCAGGATGTCCTCTTCGCGCACGAACATGTTGGCCCATGCGCGGTCGATCAGGTCGGGGCTCATCTGGTAGGGAATGCCCTCGAACTCGCAGATCGCGATCATCTGGTCGATCAGGAAGACCGGCTGATAATTGGCGTATTCGTGGTTGATCGTGGGATATTTCTCTTTGAGCAGGTAGATAAGCGTCGCCTCGTCGATCGGCATCTTCTTCTTGCGCGCGACAAGGGCGAAGATCCTGAGGAAATCCTCCTGGCAGGGGCCGTCGATCTTGATCTTGAAGAAAATCCGGCGCAGCGCGGCGCGGTCGAAGATCTCGTTCGGGTGGAAGTTGGTGGAAAAGATCACCAGCGTGTCGAAGGGCACCTCGAACTTCTCGCCCGATTGCAGGGCAAGGATGTCCCTGGCCTCTTCCAGCGGCACGATCCAGCGGTTGACCAGCGCCTGGGGCGGTTCCTCCTGGCGGCCGAGGTCGTCGACGATGAAGATTCCGCCGGTGGATTTCAGTTGCAGCGGCGCCTGGTAGGTGCGCGCGGTGGGGTTGTAGACCAGATCCAGCATCGACAGCGACAATTCGCCGCCGGTGATCACGGTGGGCCGTTCGCACAGCACATATCGCGTGTCGAAGCGTCCCGAGGTGCGGCGCAACGAATTCGGGTCGTCCACCAGTTCCTCGGCCGCCGAATGCACGATCGGATCGTAGACGGTGATGACCTGGCCGGAATACTCGATCGCCCGAGGGATGTAGATCTTGTCGCCCAGCGCGTCGCGGATGCCGTTCGAGATCGAGGATTTCCCGTTGCCCGGCGGGCCATACATCAGGATCGAGCGCCCCGCGCTGACAGCGGGGCCGAGATGATCCAGAAGCTCGTCGGGCAGGATCAGGTGGCCCATTGCGCCGGTCAACTGGTCGCGGGTGATCTGGATGTTGCGGATCGACTGGCGCCTGACCTGCTCGGAATAGACCTCGAGCGGGACGGGCATCGCGCCGAAATATTCCGACTGGTTGAGCGCGTCGAGCGCGCGGGCCTTGCCGGCATCGGTCAGCTGAAAACCCATCTCGCTGCCGGCCCCGGCATGGAGCGTGCCGGTCGCCTCGAGCAGTTTCTGGCTGCGGATAAGATCGACCAGTTCCTGCGTGACCGGGGCCGGCAGGCAGATCGCGCGGGCGATCTCGGTCACGGTTTCGACATTCTTGCGAAAGATCGTCTTCAGCAGGATGTCGCGCATCATCACCATCGGCAGGCGCATCTCGGCCAGCGACCGGGGGGCGGGGGGCGCCATGACGGAGGAAATCTGCATATTCATGTGATTGCCCTGAAACTGCTGCGGTGCTTGCCCAAAACTGACTGCATTTTGGGGCAATTCTTGGGCGACGGCCCGGGCGTTTTGGGACAATCGCGGGAAACGCGCCTGTCCGTCGACATCGGGGCCGCAACAGGACGAGGGCAGGGGATGAGGCGATACGATCCGGTGGGGCTTGCTGGCGCGATGGCCGCGGTGCTGGCTGCGGCGACCTGGGCGGGGCTGGCCGCGGGCGGGCTCTACCCTGTCATGCACGAGGGCGACATGCTGCATATGGTGCAGATCGTGCTGCGCCAGGCTGCGGGCGAATGGCCGCATCTCGACTTCATGACGCCGCTGGGCGTGCTGGCCTATGCGCCGGTCGCGCTGTTCGTGCGACTGGGCCATCCTGTCGCCGAGGCCTTCGTGCTGGGCCAGGCGCTGGTGGGTGCGGCGCTTCTGCCTGCGGCTTGGTGGGCGGCGCATGACCGGCTGCCGCGGCCCTTGGCCTATCTCTTCGGGGCGGGGATCATGCTGCTGGCGGTGGCGCTGGTGCCCGCGACGCCCGATCCCGGTATCTCGCTGTCGATGAGCTACAACCGATGGGCCTGGGCGATCCTGTTCGTGCTTCTGCTGCTGGCGGTGCTGCCCGGCCGTCGGCAAGGGGCGGGCGCGCGGGTTGCGGATGGGCTGGCGATGGGGCTGGGGCTTGCGGCACTGGCGCTGATCAAGATGACCTATGCCCTTGCCGCGGTGCCGGTCGTGGCGCTCGCGCTGCTGCTGACGCGGGACCGGCTGGGCGCGGCAGCGGCGCTGTCGGCCGGGTTTGGCGTGATGCTGGCGGTGACGGCGGCGGCGGGGCCTGCGTTCTGGGGGGCCTATCTCGGCGATCTGCTGGACGTGGCCCGGGCCGAGATCAGGCCCTTCCCCAGCGGCACTGTCCTCGACGTCTTGACCGCCCCGGCGGCCCTTGCCGGCAGCCTGCTCTATCTTGCCGCCGTGACCCTCGCCCGCCGGTCGGGGCGGGCGCGTGAGGGGCTGTTGTTGCTGGTTGCCGCGCCGGGGCTGACCTATGTCACCTTCCAGAATTTCGGAAACGATCCTGTCTGGCTGTTCTTCCTCGGAATCGTTGCGCTGGCGCTATGTCCCGGGCCGGCGGAGGGCGGCGGCCGGGGGCTGGCGGTGACCGGGTGGGGCGCGCTGATCCTGGTCGCGCCGATCCTCGTGGCAATGGCCGAAAGCCCGGCGCGCAACCTGATGGCCCGCAGCGCGGGTCCGGTCGAGGTGCTGCCCGGCGACCATGGCATCCGGATGCAGCCCGACCGCGTGGACCATGTCCTGACCCGGGTCAGCCGTCCCATGTCCGTTGGCCATGCCTGGTGGCAAGGCTCGATGATGCCCGAACCGACCGTCGTGGCAGGCGTGCCGCTGGAGCCTTGCCGCCTGATCAGCGGGCTTGTCGGCTGGTTCCGCACCATATCCGAAGACATCGACGCGGCGGGCTTCGGGGGGCGCCAGGCTCTGGTGGCGGATATCCTGACCGCCTACTGGCTTTATGGCGGTGTCGCGCCGCTGCCGGGCGGTGCGCCGTGGTATTACGGCGGGTTGCCGGGTGCTGAGGCGGCGGAACTTGTGCTCGTCCCGCAATGCGCCGCGCGTCCGGATGTACGCGCGCATATCCTGCGTGAACTGGACAAGGCGGGGGTCGTTCTGACGGAACTGCGCCGTACCGATGATTACCTGCTGCTCGGCATCGCGCCCAGCGCCACGAGCGCGAGATAGCAGACCAGCGCGCCCGCAAGCGCGATTCCCATGGGGAAATCACGTCTTTCCCAGGACTCCCAGCCGGCAAGCGCGCGCCGCACCGCCGGACTCCGGCGGACCAGACGGTGGCCGAGGAAGGCGAACACGGTCACCGCGGCGAACAGGAACAGGAATCCGCCCAGATCGGTCAGCGCCACGAAGGGCGCCATGGCGGCGGCGAATTTCGCGTCGCCCGCGCCGATCATCCCGAATGTGCTCATAACAAAGCCCAGCACCAGAACGATGCCCAGATGCACCCAGCACCAGGCCCAGATCTCCAGCGGCAACGCGACCGGCCCGACCAGCGCGAAGACGAAGACCAGTGCCAGAACGGCCTGATTCGGAATCTTCATCGTCTTCATGTCGCTGCGGGCCACCCAGAACGCGATCGGCAGCACGAAGGGCAGGAAGGCGCCCGCGCCCAGCGGCGTGCCAAGCGTGATGGCCCGCGCGGCAAGCCCGACGAATATCGCTGCAAAGGCCAGCCCGACGGCGAGGGTTAGAAGCCGCCCGTTTGCGCGCGTGCCATCTGCGGAAGAATCGAGTGAGGTCATGCGGTCTCCCGGAACGAAATCCGACGCAGGCAGTGTCGGGTCGAATTCGGGCAGTGGCAAGGCCGACCGGCGGCCTCGGCGCGGCGTCGCGCCGGGCTAGCCGCGGGCCTCCAGTGCCTCAAGCGCGCGCACCGCCGGTTCGAAATACTGGGGATGGGCGTCGATCGCCTCCTGCAACAACCCCTTGCCGATGCCCACATCGCCCTGCTTGATCGCGGTCAGGGCCAGCGTGTGGTAGAGCTGCGCCCGCTCGGC
>NZ_DSDD01000214.1:0-6378 GCF_011048875.1 Rhodovulum sp. | reverse complement strand
TGGATCCAGAAACGCTATATGGAGACGCCCTTCCTGCGCGCGGCCTTCCAGGTGGTGCTGGGCGGCGGGCTGGTGCTGGCGGCGGGCATCCTGATCGGGTCGGGATAGGGGCGGCGCCCGGGCGGGGAAGGCGCCCCCGGTCGGGGCGCCTTCGGCTGGCAGGGCAGGGGCCGGGTCAGGCCGAGCGGCGACGTGCCCGCCGGACAAGGCCCAGACCGCCGAGCGCCGCCATCCTGCGAGAAGCCAGGCAATTCAAGCGTGTAGTCCAGCCCGCCATACATGAAGGTCGCGCTGGTGGAGATGTTCGCGATCGACGCGATGTCGCCGTCGAGAACCGGGTCGCCGGTCACGTTCGGCGTGTTGAGGACGTCGAAGGCGAAGCTGAAGGATTCGGTCACGTTCAGCGGATTGATGATGAAGAGCGTCACCGCGAGGCTTGCGCCGTCGAAATCGTGGCCGGTCACCGATCCGTTGCGATAGGTGAAATCGCCCACCTTGAACAGGTTGCCCGCATCCGCTGTCCAGCCCGGCCCGCCATCCGAACCGACGCCGTCGAAGCGCCAGAGATTGTTGAAATTCGTGGTGGCTGGCGTGCCCCAGTCGACATCCGCCGTCTCGCCCGCATCGTTGTTGGCGATCGTGAAGCCGAAGCTGCCGATCGGATCGACCCAGCTTCCCTGGGCCGTTCCGGAAAAGGTGACGGCATGGGCCGCACCGGCCGAAAGGCCGAAGATCGCGGCCGCGATCAGATGGTGTTTCATGTCTGATTTCCCATCGTTTTCCGGAAGGCGCAGCCATGGACCGCGCCCCCGATCCATGGATCGGATCACGACACCCGGGTTTTTCAATTAAATCTTGAGAAAGAGGCTGTTCACGCAACAATCCGTCATCCCCTCGACGCCTTGCCCGCTGGCCGCGCGGGGCCATTCCCAAGCCCGCCGCCGCGTGCTAACCGCCGGACATGCTGGCGATCTTTCTTCAGACCCTGCCCTTCTTCGCGCTGATCGGCCTTGGCTACGGGGCCGGGCGGACCGGGTTCTTCACGCCTGAGGCGACCGCCTGGCTGACGAAATTCGTCTTCTACTTCGCGCTGTCGGCGATGATCTTCTGCTTTGCCGCGAACCTTCCGGTGGCCGAGCTGTTCGATCCGGCCTTCATCGCAGCCTATCTGAGCGGCACGATGGCGGTCTACCTGCTGGCCACCGCGGTCGCGCTGATCCGCCGCCGGGGCGTGGCCGAGGCGGCGGTCGAGGCGCAATGCGCGGCCATCGGCAATACCGGGTTCCTTGGCATCCCGATGCTGGCGGTCCTGCTGGGCGAGGCCGCGGTGGGGCCGGTGATGATGGTGCTGGCGGTCGATCTGATCGTGTTCTCAAGCCTGATCGTGATCCTTGTCACCGGCTCGCGCGAGGGGCGGCTGTCGCCCGCGATCCTGGGCACTGTCGCGCTGGGGCTTGTGAAGAACCCGATGATCGTGTCGATCGTGCTGGGGCTGTGCTGGTCGGCCTTTCGCCTGCCGCTGCCGGAACCGGCGGCGATGTTCCTGGTGCTGCTGGGTGCTGCGGCCACGCCGGGCGCGCTGTTTGCCATCGGCGCCTCGCTTGCCGCGCGGTCGGTCGAGCGGCTGGCGGTGGCGGGCTGGCTGTCCTTTGCCAAGCTGGTCCTGCACCCGGCCGCGGTGGCCTTTTGCGCGCTGGTGCTGTTCGATGTCCTGCCCTATGCCGCGGGGGTGATGATCGCGGCGGCCGCGTTGCCGGTGGCGGGCAATGTCTACATGCTGGCCCAGCATTACGGCGTCGCGCCGCAGCGGGTGTCGGCCTCGATCCTGATCTCGACCGCGGCCTCGATCCTGACGGTTCCCGCGGTGATCTCGCTGATCGCCACGCTCTGAGCTTGCCCGGGCGGCGCGGGCGCGCTACCCCATAGCCGGGCCAGCGAGGGAGAGCGCCATGGAAACCCTATCCGAGAACAGATGCTTCGGCGGGAAGCAGGGCGTCTATCGCCACGCCTCCGAGGTTTGCAGATGCGACATGACCTTTGGTCTGTTCCTGCCCGAAGAGGCCGAGGACGGGCCGGTGCCGGTACTGTGGTATCTGTCGGGCCTGACCTGCACGCATGAGAACGCGATGGTCAAGGCGGGCGCGCAGCAATGGGCGGCCGAGCATGGCATCGCGCTGGTCTTTCCCGACACCTCGCCAAGGGGCGCGGATGTGGCCGATCACGAGATGTACAATCTGGGCCAGGGCGCGGGCTTTTACGTCAATGCCACCGAAGCCCCCTGGGCCGCGAATTTCCGCATGTGGGACTATATCGCCGAGGAATTGCCGCGGGTTCTGTTCAACGGCTTCGCGCTGGACGAGGAACGCCAGGCGATCACCGGCCATTCCATGGGCGGGCATGGCGCGCTGACCATCGCGATGGCCTATCCCGGGCGGTTCGCCTCCGTCTCGGCCTTTGCGCCGATCACCCATCCCAGCCGGTCGGACTGGGCGAAGAAGCCGATCCACGCCTATCTGGGCGAGGGCAATGTGGACTGGGTGCGGCACGATGCCTGCCTGTCCCTGCGCGAGAACGGGTTCGGGGGGGCGATGCTGATCGACCAGGGGACGGGCGACCAGTTCATCGACACGCTGATGCCCGAGGCGCTGGCCGCGGCGATCACCGAAACCCGGCATCCCGCGATCTTTCGGATGCAGGGCGGCTATGACCATTCCTATTTCTTCGTCTCCACCTTCATGGAGGATCACGTCGCCTTCCACGCCGAGGCGCTGTCCCGGTGAGCCGGGTGTTCGTCGATGCCGATGCCTGTCCGGTCAAGGACGAGGCGCTGCGCGTCGCCGAACGCCATGGCGCCCCGATCCATTATGTCGCGAATGGCGGGCTGCGCCCCGTGGATCACCCGCTGGCGCGGATGGTCTATGTGGCGCAAGGCCCCGACGAGGCCGACAAGTGGATTGCCGATCAGGCCGGCCCCGGTGACGTGGTGGTGACGGCCGATGTGCCGCTGGCTGCGAAATGCGTGGCGGCGGGGGCGGCGGTGCTGAACCACAATGGCGAGGCGTTCACCCATGCCAATATCGGCCCGAAACTGGCCAGCCGGGACCTGATGGCCGATCTGCGCGCCGCCGATCCGTTCCGGCAGGGCGGCGGGCGCGGGTTTTCCAGGGCCGACCGCTCGCGCTTTCTCGACGCGCTGGAACGGGCCTTGCGTGCGGCGAGCCAGTCCGTGGATGCGGCGCCGCGTGGCGCCGGGCCGACGGGCTGAGCGCAGGGGGAGGGATGATGCCCGAGATCATCGGCTTTGCCGAGGGCGAGCGGCTGCTGACCTGGCCCGGCCTGTGCGCCGCGCTGGCGGCAGGGCATGCCCTGCCACGTGCGGAGATCGCCGACAGTCTCCTTTATCGCGGTGCGGATACGCTGTTGAATCGGGCGGCTTGGATCGACGGGCTGGGGCTGGCGGTGAAATCGGCGACGATCTTTCCGGCCAATCCTGCCCGCGACAAACCGGCGGTCAATGGCGGCGTCTGCCTGTTTTCCGACCGCGACGGCACGCTTGAGGCGATCGTCGATTTCCACCTTGTCACGAAATGGAAGACCGCCGGTGACAGCCTGCTGGCCGCCACGCGGCTGGCCCGTCCCGACAGCCGCGAGATCCTGATCGTCGGCGCGGGCACGGTGGCGCATGCGCTGTACGAAGCCTATTCCAGCGCCTTTCCGCAGGCGCGCTTCACCGTCTGGAACCGCTCGGCCGCGGGGGCGGAGCGGCTGGCCAGCAGCTTTCCGCGGATCGCGGTCGCGCGCGATCTGGAAGACGCGGTGCGCGCGGCCGATATCGTGACCTCGGCCACCATGGCGACCCATCCGCTGATCCGGGGCGAATGGTTGCGGCCGGGCCAGCATGTCGACCTGATCGGCGCGTTCCGCCCCGACATGCGCGAGGCCGACGATGCCGCGCTGAAACGGGCGCGGATCTTCGTGGACAGCCGGGACACCACGCTGGGCCATATCGGCGAGTTGAAGATCCCGCTTGCCTCGGGCGCCATCGCGGAAGGCGATATCGTGGCGGATTTCTACGATCTGTCCGCGGGGCGGTTCGCGCGGGCGGCGGAGGACGAGATCACGCTTTTCAAGAATGGCGGCGGCGCGCATCTGGACCTGATGACCTGCGCGCATATCCTCGACGCCTGGCGCGCGCGATGATCTGGGCGCTGGCGACGCTGGCGGCGCTGGCGGCGGGCGCTTACCCGCTGTCGGAATGGCTGCGCCGCCCGGTGGCGGAGGCGCGCGCCGCGGCGCCGGGGGCGATGGCCGCGCTGCCCTCGGGGTGCACCCATTACCGCTGGCATGGCCCGGCAGATGGTCCGGTCGTGCTGTGCCTGCACGGGATTTCCACCGGCGGCTGGTTCATGGACAGCACCGCCGAGACGCTGGCCCGGCTGGGATACCGCGTGCTGGTGCCTGATCTTTACGGGCGCGGCCTGTCCGACCGTCCGCCCGGCCGCCAGAGCAGCGCGATGCTGATCGGCCAGATCGACGAATTGCTGGCAGCGCTGGGCGTGACGGGGCGGCTCGGGGTGCTGGGCTTTTCGATGGGAGGGGCCATGGCCACGGCTTTTGCGGCCGCCCGGCCCGACCTTGTGGAGCGGCTGATCCTGATCGCCCCCGCCGGGCTGGGGCTGAAGATGCCCTGGGCCGTGGCGCTGGCCCGCGCCCTGCCGGGGCTGGCGGACTGGCTGGTGCGGGTTCCGGGCGGCGCGCTGGTGCGGCTGGTGGCCCGGCGATACGGCCGCGCGCGCGCCCTGCCCGCGGCGGTGATCGAGGCGCAGGTCGCCGAGACCCGGTATCGCGGCTTTCTGCCTGCGATGCTGTCCAGCCTGCGCGGCCTGCTGGCCGAGGATCTTGGCCCCGCCCATCGCCGCCTTGCCACCACGGGGATGCCCGTGCTGGCGATCTGGGCCGAGAGGGACGAGCTGATCGCGCCCGCGGCTGCGCAACGGCTTGCCGCGCTCAACCCGGGGGCCGTCCAGATCACCCTGGCGGGTGCCGGCCATGCCCTGCCGATCACCCATGCCGCGGAGGTGGCAAGGGCGCTGGCGGGGGTCCTGCCGTGCCGCTGACCGGCGAACGCGCCCCTTTCCGCCGCCGCGCCCCCGGCCTAGAACCGCACCATGGGACAGAGTCTGCGAAGCCTCTACGATGTCCAGGTCAGCGCGGGCGAGTTGTGCGCCGATCCGGCGCAGATCGCGGCGCTGGCGCCGCTGGACCGGATCCGCACCGCGCTGGAAAACCCGCCGCCCGCGCCGCGTGGCGGGCTGTTCCGCAAGGCGCCGCCGCCCGTGCCGGTGCGCGGGCTTTACCTGTGGGGCGGCGTGGGGCGCGGCAAGTCGATGCTGATGGACCTGTTCCACGCGGCTGTCGGGATCGAGGGCAAGCGGCGGGTGCATTTCCACGCTTTCATGCAGCAGATGCACAAGGGGTTGCACGCCGCGCGCAAGGCCGGGGCCGAGGACGCGCTGCGCCCGGTCGTGGCGGCCGAGTTCAGGGGCTTGCGGCTTCTGTGCCTCGACGAGATGCAGATCACCGACATCGCGGATGCGATGATCGTGGGGCGGCTGTTCGAGCTGATCTTTGCCGAGGGCGTGTGCGTGGTCACGACCTCGAACCGGGTGCCGGGCGATCTTTACAAGGACGGGTTGCAACGCGAGCGCTTCGTGCCCTTCATCCGCCTGATCGAGGAGCGGCTGGAGGGGATGCACCTGGCCTCGCCCACCGATTACCGGCAGAACCGGCTGATCGGGGCGGATGTCTATTTCACTCCCGCCGACCGTCTGGCGCGCGAGGCGCTGTCGGCGATCTGGCAGGATCTGACCGAGGGGGCGGGGGCGCCGCTGACGCTGCGGGTGCAGGGCCGCGAGGTGAACCTGCCGCAGTTTCACAACGGGGTGGCGCGGGCGAGTTTCTGGGATCTGTGCGCCCGCCCCCTGGGACCGGCCGACTACCTTGCGCTGGCCGAGGCGATGCGGGTGCTGATCCTGGAGGACATCCCGCGGCTGTCGTCGGAGAACTACAACGAGGCACGCCGCTTCGTGACGCTGGTGGATGCGCTTTACGAGGGGCGGGTGCGGCTGATCGCGTCGGCGGCGGCGCAGCCCGAGATGCTGTATCTCGAAGGGGCGGGATCCTTCGAGTTCGAGCGCACGGCCAGCCGGTTGAGGGAAATGCAGGCGGCTGAATGGGGGGTGGCTGGAGACTAGCGCGTTTCAGGTTTACACGGAAGCATAGCCTGCGTCCTTGAGGTAGTTGGTGCACTCATCGGGGGTGAAGCGGTTGAGGATTGTTCCGACCGAGCGCCAGAGCGTGTCTCTCGACCGCGGTGCC
>NZ_DSDD01000180.1:0-6457 GCF_011048875.1 Rhodovulum sp. | reverse complement strand
TGCGGTGCGCCGCTACCTTCTGGGCGAGGACGAGCCGCAATTCGATATCTCGGTCTGGAACGCCGACGCGACGCGGATGCCCGCGCGGATGCATTCGGATTATCTGCGCGCCCTGTTCATGGAAAACCGCCTGACTGCGGGGCGGTTCGCTGTCGACGGCCGGGTGATCGCGCTCAAGGACATCGCTGCGCCGATGTTCGTCCTGGGCACCGAGAAGGACCATATCGCGCCCTGGCGTTCGGTCTACAAGGCCACGCTGTTCACCGAGAACGAATTGACCTTCGCGCTGACCAGCGGCGGGCATAATGGCGGCATCCTGTCCGAACCCGGCCACAAGGGACGACATTACCGGATCGGACACCGCACCCGGGACGAAAACTATATGGACCCCGACAGCTGGTTCAAGAACCATGCCTTGCAGGAGGGGTCGTGGTGGCCGGAATGGGTGGCGTGGCTGGCCGCCAGGAGCACGGCCGAACAGATGCCGCCCCCCGCAATGGGCGCACCCGATGCGGGTCTGCCGCCGCTGGATCCGGCGCCGGGAAGCTATGTGTTCCAGACATAGCCGGGGGTTTCACCCCCGGACCCCCGAGAATATTTCGGGCCAGAAGAAGGACAGGGCGCGGCGGCGGGATCACCCGTAGCTGCGCCGGTCGTCGATCACCTTGCCATCATTCGGCAGGCTGCCCGGGGCGACGAGTTCGACCTTGCCCCAGAGCTTGAGCACCGCCGCGACGCTGGCCTCGTAGGGGGCGGGGTCGATCGCCGGGGTTTCGATCTGCACGGTCATCGTGTCCATCTCGCCCTCGCGCCCGGCGATCACGCGGGCGCGCGCAATCTCGGGGTGGCGGGCCACAAGGTCGGCAACCTGTTCGGGACGGACGAACATGCCCTTGATCTTGGTGGTCTGGTCCGCGCGCCCCATCCAGCCCTTGATGCGCATGTTGGTGCGCCCGCAAGGCGAGACGCCCGGCAGGACGGCCGACAGATCGCCGGTGGCGAAGCGGATCAGCGGGTAATCGGGGTTCAGCGAGGTCACGACCACCTCGCCCACCTCGCCATCGGGAACCGGATCGCCGGTGCCGGGGCGGACGATCTCGACGATCACGCCCTCGTCGACGATCATGCCCTCGGGCGGGCTTGCGGGAAAATCGGGGGACGGGCTTTCATAGGCGATATTGCCCAGATCGGCGGTGGCGTAGCATTGCAGGCAGGCGATGCCGCGATCCGCGTATTCCTGACGCAGCGATGGGAACAGCGCGCCGCCCGACACAGCCGCGCGGGTGATCCGCGACAGATCCAGCCCCATCTCGTCGGCCTTGTCGAGGATCACCTTCAGGTAATCGGGCGTTCCCGCATAGGCCGTCACGCCAACATCATGGGCGGCGCGGGCCTGCAACTCGGTCTGGCCGGTCCCGGCGGGCAGGACCGCCGCCCCCACCGCGCGGGCCGCGTTCTCGAACATCATGCCCGCGGGCGTCAGGTGATAGCCAAAGCAGTTCTGCACGATGTCGTCCTGCCCGATCCCGCAGGCGTGGAGGAACCGCCCCAGCCGCCACCAGTTGGTCGACACGCGGCCGGGTTCGTAGATCGGTCCCGGCGACTGGAACACATGGTCGAAGCCCGACGCCGGCCAGACGGTATAGCCGCCGAAGGGCGGATGTGCGGATTGTGCGCCGCTGAGCGCCGACTTGCGCAGGACCGGCAGCCGGGCCAGCGCCGCCCGGTCGCGGATCGCATCCGGGTCGGCCTCGGCCAAAGCCGCGGCATAGCCCGGCAGGGCCTTCGCGGCGGCGATCTGCGCGGGCAGGCACCCGGCGAGAGAGGCGGCGCGCGCATCGGCGGAACGGGTTTCGAGATCGTCGAAATGAGCGGTCACGGCAGGTCCTTCGGGTCGCTGGAGACGGTCGGCGCGAGGCGGCGTCGGACCGGGGACGAAGTCAGCTCAGCCACCGCTTGCGCCGCCGGTAAGAGCGCACGTCGCGGAAGCTCTTGCGCCCCGTATCCGACATGCCGAGGTAGAATTCCTTGACGTCGGGGTTCTCGCGCAGGTCGGCCGCGGGGCCGTCCATCACGATGCGGCCCGATTCAAGGATATAGCCGTAATGGGCATAGCGGAGCGCGACATTGGTGTTCTGCTCGGCCAGGAGGAAGGTCACGCCCTCGTTCTCGTTCACCGATTTCACGATTTCGAAGATCTGTTCGACAAGCTGCGGGGCAAGCCCCATCGAGGGCTCGTCCAAGAGGATGGTTTCGGGGCGGGACATCAGCGCACGCCCGATCGCCGTCATCTGCTGTTCGCCACCCGAGGTATAGCCCGCCTGGGATTTCCGCCGCTCCTTGAGCCGCGGGAAATAGGTATAGACCATTTCGAGGTCGGCAGCGATGGCGGCCTTGCCGTCGCTGCGGGTATAGGCGCCGGTCATCAGGTTTTCCTCGACCGTCAGGTGCTCGAAGCAATGGCGCCCTTCCATTACCTGGATCACGCCCTTCTTGACCAGATCGGAGGGGCTGAGATCCTGCACCCGTTCGCCGCGATAGAGGATCGAGCCCTTCGTCACCTCGCCCCGTTCCGAGCGCAGAAGGTTCGAGATCGCCTTGAGCGTCGTGGTCTTGCCCGCCCCGTTGCCTCCCAGAAGCGCGGTGATCCCGCCCTTGGGCACCGTGAGCGACACGCCCTTCAGGACGAGGATCACATGGTTGTAGATCACCTCGATATTGTTGACTTCGAGAAGCGTCTCTTGCGTGCGGCCTGCGTCGAGCATCCCCAGGCGGTCCTTGTCATTTGCCGATGGCCCGGCGCGGGCGGCAGGACCCGCGCCGGGAAAGTGTCACGTCACTCGCAGCGCAGCGACAGGTTGTTCTCGCTGGCATAGGCCATCGAATCCTGTTCGACGAGCGGGGCGATCACGTCCTGATCGGTCGCGATGTAGTCGGTCAGCGCGATCCATCTGCCCTCGGCGGCGTTCCATTGCTGCACGATGCCCATGCCCGAGCCGCCATGAGCTTCGCAGGAGACGCTGAATTCCGGACCGATCCCGGGGGCGCCCAGCGCCTCCATCATCTCGTTGGTCATTTCCAGCGCCTCCATACCGTCGCGCATCATCGCGGCGGTGATATCGGCGGTGCCGTGGATCTCCTGCGCCTTCTTCGCCGCCTCGACCGCCAGCATCGCGGCATACATGCCGCGAGTGTAGAGCACCTTGCCCACGTTCGAGCCGTCGCCCGCAGCCAGACCCTTGCCATGGACATGAGTGCGGATGTCCTCGAACACGGGGAAATCGGCGATCCGGTTCAGGTTCAGCGACTTGTAGCCGTCGGCGGCGGCGCCTGCGGGGGTCACGTCATGCTCGGCGCCCGCCCACCAGTTGCCGATGAAGTTCTCCATCGGGAAGCGGATATTGGCGGCTTCCTGCACGGCGACCTGGTTCATCACGCCCCAGCCCCACATCAGAACGACATCGGGCCGTTCGCGGCGGATCTGCAGCCATTGCGACTTCTGTTCCTGTCCGGGGCTGTCCACTGGAAGCAGCGACAGGCTGTAGCCATGCTTGGCGGCCAGCGCCTCAAGCGTCGGGATCGGCTCCTTGCCATAGGAGGAGTTGTGGTAGAGAAGCGCGATCTTCTTGCCCTCGAGGCTGCCGCCATTCTCGTCCAGCAGGTAGTTGATCGCCACGGAGGCGGCGTCCCAGTAGTTCGCCGGGTAGTTGAACACCCATTCGAACACCCTGCCATTCGTCGCCGAGGTCCGGCCATAGCCCATCGTGTGCAGCGGGATCTTGTCGGCCGAGACCTTCGGGATCAACTGGTAGGTAATGCCGGTCGAGAGCGGCTGGTAGATCAGGGCGCCTTCGCCCTTGGTCGCCTCGTAGCACTCCACGCCCTTTTCGGTGTTGTAGGCGGTTTCGCACTCGATCACGCGCGCCTTGACGCCCCCGATGCCGCCGTCACGCTCGTTCACCAGGGTGAAATAGTCCTGGTAGCCGTCCGAGAACGCGATGCCGCCCGCCGCGAAAGGCCCGGTGCGGTAGCTGAGATCGGGGAACACGAGATCGGCCAGAGCCGGGCTCGCGGCCAGCAGCGCGCCGATGGCGGCGGATGCCAGTTTCAGTTTCATGTCGTCTCCTCCCATTGTTTCAGTCCGTTGCCGGGTTGCCCCGGTCCTCGCGCGTTTCCCCGCCCCCGCACTAATACGGAAACGGCCATAGCCTGAGTTTTTCCTTGGCGATCCGCCAGAGCTGGGCGATCCCGTGCGGCTCGGCGATCAGGAACACGATGATCAGCGCGCCCACGATCATCAGTTCGATATGGGCGGCCAGATCAGTGGGCCAGCCCAGCGTGCCGACCAGCACGTTCTTGAGCAGGACCGGCAACAGCACCAGAAAGGCCGCACCCGCGAAGCTGCCGAAGATTGAGCCCAGTCCGCCGATGATGATCATGAACAGGATCAGGAACGATTTCTGGATGCCGAACGCTTCGCCGACCTCGACCGCGCCCAGATAGACGGCGAAGAACAGCGCACCCGCGATGCCGATATAGAAGGACGATACCGCGAATGCCGTCAGCTTGGCCTTGAGCGGGTTGACCCCGATAATCTCGGCGGCGATGTCCATGTCGCGGATCGCCATCCAGGAACGCCCGATCGAGCCCCGCGTCAGGTTCCGTGCCACCCAGGCAAGCACCACGACGAAGAGCAGGCAGACCAGGTATTTCGCCCAGGCCTCGGTATTGGGGCCGGTGACCGCGATGCCGAAAACGGTGCGTTCAGGGGCCGAGATCTGGCCCGAGGCCGAGTAGTTGTAGAACCACGGCACCTTGTTGAAGAGCCAGATCAGGAAGAACTGCGCGGCCAGCGTCGCCACCGCGAGGTAAAACCCCTTGATCCTGAGAGAGGGCAGACCGAACAGCACCCCCACCGCGGCCGTGATCCCGCCCGCCGCGATGATGTGCAGCACGATGTTCACGTCGGGAAAGGCGGTCATCAGCTTGTAGCAGGCATAGGCCCCCACCGCCATGAATCCGCCGGTACCCAGGCTGACCTGACCGCAATAGCCGGTCAGGATGTTCAGCCCGATCGCCGCGATGGCATAGACCAGGAACGGCACCAGCAGCGCGTTGGCCCAGTAGCTGTCGATGAAGAACGGTACGACCGCCAGCGCGACCACAAGCACGGCATAGTAGCGGTAGCGGTCGAACCTGATCGGAAAGGTCTGGCTGTCGTCCCGGTAGGACGTCTTGAAGTCGCCGGCCTCGCGATAGAACATGTCAGGCGATCTCCCTCGTGAACCGGCCGCGGCGCGGTGCGTGCAGCGCCTCCGGGCGCACGCCCTCGCGGCGCAAGCCGACGACGCGCACCCAGCACAGCATCCCGGTCAGGAAGCCACCGAAGGCAAGCAGCGCATAGGTTGCGGGCATCCAGGCCGCGTCGTTCAGCGACCCCACGGCCAGGAACGAGAAGACGTAGAAGAACCCCCATCCGATGACGCAGGCAATGGCAAAGAACTTCTGCATGGTCAGACCCTTTCGATGATCTTCTCGCCGAACAGGCCCTGTGGCCTGAACACGAGGAAGACGAGGGCGAGGACATAGGCGAACCAGTTCTCGGTCGCGCCGCCGATCATCGAACCGATGGTGAACTCGAACAGCTTTTCACCCACCCCGATGATCAGCCCGCCGACGATGGCGCCCGGGATCGAGGTGAAGCCGCCCAGCATCAGCACCGGCAGCGCCTTGAGCGCGATCAGCGACAGCGAGAACTGCACCCCCGACTTCGCGCCCCACATGATCCCCGCAACCAGCGCGACGATGCCCGCGATGGACCACACCAGAACCCAGATGAACCGCAGCGAGATGCCGACCGACAGCGCCGCCTGGTGGTCATCGGCGACCGCGCGCAATGCCCGGCCCTGCTTTGAATACTGCGAGAAGATCGTGAGCGAGATCACCAGAACCGCCGCGACCAGCGCCGCCACGATATCCAGCTTGTCGATGAAGAAGCCGTAGAAGCCGTCGCCCCCCAGCACGGCGGACGTCTCCTCGACCCATTCGCTGGCGCCCTGGGGCAGACCCACATCCAGCGTCTTGACGTCGGCGCCCCACATCACGTCGCCCAACCCCTCGAGGAAATAGGCCAGACCTATGGTTGCCATGAACAGGATGATCGGTTCCTGATTGACCAGATGCTTGAGGATGAACCTCTCGATCGCGATGGCCAGCAGGATCATCACGCCAATCGTCAGGGCGATCGCCAGGAAGGTCGGCATCGTCCAGCCGAAGTAATGCACGTTTGTGCCGAACGCCGCGTTGATCAGATGCGCAAAGGGTATCTGCCCCTTCTGCAGTATCCGTCTTGATCAAGCGGTTTTTTCAACCCAAGTCCGGTCGGCTTTGACAAGCGCGTTTGCCATTTCGATGAGCTTGCGCATGATGACAACGATAGCGACCTTGGCGGGTTTTC
>NZ_DSDD01000039.1:0-6488 GCF_011048875.1 Rhodovulum sp. | reverse complement strand
GCGCGCTGGGGCTGGGGGGGCTGGCCTTCCTGATCTTCGGGCCGATTTCCAACCTGCTTCTCTGGGTCTTCGCCGAAAAGTGGTTCTATCCCCACGCGCTGCCGACCGACTGGGGGTTCGGCTGTCGGGGGCGGGTGTTCTCGCCCCGCGGCGGCGCGTGGGAGGCGCTGGCCCGCCTGCCCTTGTCCGCCCGGGCGCTGATCCTGATCTCGTTCCTGATCCCGCAGGCGTTCCCGAACCTGACCGTCCATGTCAACATCGCGCGCGTGTTCTACCAGATCGGGTTGAACGGCACGATCGCGGGGGTGGCGATCGTGCATACGGTGCACGCGCTGGTGCCGCTGACGCTGTTCACCGCGGCGGCGGGCGGGAATTACCGGATCGCCTCGATCACCGCGCTGGTGCTTGTGGTGCCCTCGGTGGTCTTCATGCTGGCGGTCGAGCGGTTTCTCAAGGCCGACATGCTGTCCCGGATCGGCAAGTAGACCGGCCCGGGGGGGCCGGGGCGGCCGCGGGCGCTGCGGCGGGCCTCCGGCTTGCAATCCGGGGCGGGCTGCCCTCTACTGTGGCGACCGGATGGGCAGTCGCCTGCGCCTTTCGGCGCATGGAGTGATGCGGCCGCCCATTGCTTCGCTGGCAGCAGCGTCCTCGCAATCTCGACGTGCGGGCGCGGTCTGTCGCCAAACGAACGATGGAAAGATCAGGGGGAACCTCGTGCAGAACAGAACCTTCGGGGCAATCGCATCGATTGCCGGTGCAATCGCCTTTGGCTCCGTGGCCGCCGCGGATGAATGCGCAAGCGTGTCGATCGCGGAAATGAACTGGGCGTCGGCCGAGTTCATGGCCAATGTGGACGCGCTGATCCTGGAACTGGGATATGGCTGCGACGTCTCGCTCGTGCCGGGCGCGACCGAAACCACCTTCGCGTCGATGGAAACGCGCGGCCAACCCGATGTGGCGCCCGAATTGTGGATCAATTCCGTGCGCATCGCGCTGGAGGCGGCAAAGGCCGAGGGCACGCTGCACGCGCTGAACGATGGCCCGATCACGGGCCTGGGCGAAGGCTGGTGGATTACGCCCGCCTTCGCCGAAGCGCATCCCGAGCTTGATACGGTGGAAAAGGTCCTGGCCCGCCCCGACCTGTTCCCCCATCCCGAGGACCCCTCGCGCGGTGCCTTTGTCGGCTGTCCGGCCGGCTGGGGCTGCCAGCTGGTCAATGCGAACCTGTTCCGTGCCTTCGGCATGGAGGAAAAGGGATGGATCCTGGTCGATCCGGGCTCTGCTGCCGGGCTGGACGGGTCGATGGCCCGGGCCGTCGAACGGGGCGAGCCGTGGTTCGGCTATTACTGGTCGCCCACGGCGATGATCGGGCGCTACGGCATGGTCGCGCTGCCCTTCGAGACCGAATGGGCCGGCTCCGAAAACTGGGACGGTTGTATCGCGCTGTCCGAACAGGACTGCCTCGATCCGCAGCCCACCTCATGGACCGTATCGGAAGTCGAAACCGTGGTGACCACGCGCTTCCTGGAAACGGCGGGCGTTGCGAGAGACTACTTTGCGGCGCGCGTCTTTCCGGGCGACGTGATGAACGCGATGCTCGTCTACATGAACGAGAACCAGGCCACCGGCGAGGAAGCCGCGTTCGAATTCCTTGCCAGCCACGAAGACATCTGGACCGCCTGGGTGCCCGAGGATGTCGCAAACCGCATCCGCGCCGGGCTTTGACGCCGGGCGCCTGATCTGACGGACGGGGCGCCCTGCCGCGCCCCGTCCCCGTCTGCTTTCCGCAAGGAGTGCGCGTCGTGGATTTCCTGACAACCTTTCCGTCCATGGGCCGCGCCGATCTGGCCGCCCTGCGCCGCGGCATAGATGCCGGCTTCCGCGATTTCTCGCGCGAATGGGGCGAAGCCATCGAAGCCTTCTTCCATCCCTTGCTGATGTTCCTGGTCTGGTTCGACAAGCTTCTGGTGAACACGCCCTGGCCCGTCATCCTCGGGGTCATCGGCATTCTGGTCTGGGCCGGGTCGCGCAGCTGGGTGATGACGCTTGGCAGCGTGGCGGCGTTCTTCCTGATCGGCTATTTCGGCATGTGGCAGGACACGATGTCGACGCTGGCCATCATCTCGGTCGCGACGATCCTGTGCATCGCGATCGGCATTCCGCTGGGCATCCTGATGGCGCGCTCCAACCGCGCGCAATCGACGATCACGCCGGTTCTGGACGTGATGCAGACCATCCCCTCCTTCGTCTATCTCATCCCGGTCGTGATGCTTCTGGGCATCGGGCGCGTGCCGGGGCTGATCGCGGTGTGCATCTACGCCCTGCCGCCCATCGTGCGGCTGACGAATCTCGGCATCCGGCTGGTGGACCGCGACGTGCTCGAGGCATCGACGGCCTTTGGCGCCTCGGGCTGGCAGAAGCTGTGGGGCGTGCAGGTGCCGCTGGCGCTGCCCAACATCTTTGCGGGCATCAACCAGACGATCATGATGGCGCTGGCGATGGTGGTGATCGCCTCGATGATCGGGGTGCAGGGGCTGGGCGTTCCGGTCCTGCGCGCGATTTCCAACCAGTACCTGGCGCTTGGCGTGATGAACGGGCTGGCCATCGTGGCGCTGGCGATCATCTTCGACCGGGTGTCGCAACGCTATGGCCAGCGGCTTCAGGCCCATCGCAAGGGGCATGGCCAATGAGTGACGCCAAGATCTCGATCCGGAACCTGTACAAGATTTTCGGTCGGGCCCCGGACAAGGTGCTGCAGCTGGTCCGCGACGGCGTGTCGAAGGAGGACCTGCTTGCGCGGCATGACCACGTTCTGGGGATCAACGATGTCAGCCTGGATGTCCAGCCGCACGGGTTGCAGGTCGTCATGGGCCTGTCGGGGTCGGGAAAATCGACCCTGATCCGCCATATCAACCGGCTGATCGACCCGACAGCCGGGGAAATCCTGATCGACGGCGAGGATGTGCTGCGCATGTCCGAAAGCCGGTTGCGGGACCTGCGGCGGTTCAGGATGTCGATGGTGTTCCAGAAATTCGGATTGCTGCCGCATCGCAAGGTGCTTCAGAACGTGGCCTACGGGTTGCAGGTGCAGGGGAAATCCGAAACGGAAAGCACCAGGGCCGCGCGTCACTGGATCGCGCGGGTGGGTCTTGACGGCTACGAGAACCACTATCCCGCCCAGCTTTCGGGCGGCATGCAGCAGCGCGTGGGGCTGGCGCGTGCGCTGGCCACCGATGCCGACATCCTGTTGATGGACGAGGCCTTTTCGGCGCTCGATCCGCTTATCCGCACCGAGATGCAGGGCATCTTGCTGGAATTGCAGCAGGAACTGCACAAGACCATCATCTTCATCACGCATGATCTGGACGAGGCGCTGCGGCTTGGCGACAATATCGCGATCCTGCGCGATGGCGCGGTCGTGCAGCAGGGCAGCGCGCAACAGATCGTGCTGCGGCCCGCCGACGATTACATCCGCGATTTCGTCAAGGACATCAATCGCGGGCGGGTCATCCGGCTTGGGTCGCTGGTCGAAGGCACGGCCCCCGGCGGGCCGGTCCTGCCGCATGACACCCTGCTTGAAGACGCGCTTGTGCACCTGTCCGACGCACCGCAACAACGCGTGGCCGTTTCGGACAGGTCGGGCCGGATCATCGGCGGGGTCGATCTGAAAACGGCCATCCGGGCCCTCCACGTGTGACGCGGTGCCCGCTGGCGGGCCGACCGGGGCGCGTCAGCCCCCGCGCGTTGCCGGCCGTCGAAAATCTCCCTGACGCGCCAAGGAATGCTCGGGCCAGGACCGAATTCCCCGAAGCGCCCGGATGGACGCGTTGTCATCGCAAGACATCTGTCCACAGACTCGAAAAGGGTGACGAATCGCGTGGGGGATCTTCCACAATCTCACCACAGTGTTTGAACTGTCGGGCTCATGGGGGAGGGGCATGCCGGGAAGACAGGTCCGCCTTGTTGCGGGGGTGGCGCTGCTGATGTGCAGCGGCGCTCATACGCAACAGGGCCCGTTGCCCGCCGTGGTTGCCGTGCCCGCCGAAATCATGGAACTCGCGGAAACCGCCACCCTCAACCGCGCGGGCAGCAGCGCATTGCCCATCAATTGCCCGGTTTCCGTCATGCGGGCCGTTGTCGCATGACAGGGCCGGACGTTTCACCAGAATCGGGTTTCTGTCAATCGAGGCGATGACCGCTGCGGTCTGCCTGTCCACGAAACCGGCAAAGGGGCGGAATGCCGGGCTCTGGCCGACAATGCGACGATGGCGGGCTTGCCGCGCCGGGCGTTCTTCGGGGCGTGTCCCGGCGTCCTCGGCATCCGGCCGCAGCCCGTCCACCGGAAACGGAATTGCCTCGGCGGCGTCACTGGGGCAGGGTCGCGCTGATCCTGCGGCGAAGGGAAGATCCATGGCGAGCACGACATCCATCAGGCCCGGCGCCCCGCTCGGGGCCGGTTCCGAACGAGTCGCATCGTGACCAGACGCGCCTTCATCACCGGCACGGCGGGGTTCATCGGGTTTCACCTTGCGGAACTGCTGTTGCAAGAGGGATGGCAGGTCGCGGGCTATGACGGCATGACCTCCTATTACGACCTCCGGCTCAAGGAACGGCGCCATGCCATCCTTTGCCAGCACGCGGGGTTCCGGGCGACCGAGGCGATGCTGGAGGACGAGGCGGCGCTGGCAGCCGCGGTGGAGAGCGCCGCGCCGGATGTCATCGTGCATCTGGCCGCGCAGGCGGGCGTGCGCTACAGCCTCGAAAACCCGCGGGCCTATATCGACGCCAATATCGTCGGCACCTTCAACCTGATGGAAGCCGCAAGGCGGACCGGGGTCGCCCATCTGCTGATGGCCTCGACCTCGTCGGTCTATGGCGCCAACACCGAGATGCCCTTTGCCGAGAGCCAGAAGGCCGACACCCCGCTGACGATCTATGCCGCCACCAAGAAGGCGACCGAGGCGATGGGCCATTCCTGGGCGCATATCCACGGCATCCCCACCACGATGTTCCGCTTCTTCACCGTCTACGGGCCATGGGGGCGGCCCGACATGGCGCCAATCAGGTTCGCGAAGGGCATCGCCGAGGGCACGCCCATCGACATCTACAACAATGGCGAGATGTGGCGCGACTTTACCTATGTCAGCGACCTTGTCCGCGCGATCCGGCTGTTGATCGACGCGGTGCCCGGCGGGCCCGAAACGGCGGTCGAGGGCGACAGCCTCAGCCCCGTGGCGCCGTTCCGCGTGGTCAATATCGGCAATTCGACAAGCGTGCGCCTGCTGGATTTCATCGAGGCGATCGAGCAGGAGCTAGGCGCAAGGGCGATCCGCAACTACATGGGCATGCAGACCGGCGATGTCCCGGCGACCTGGGCAGATGCAAGCCTTCTGCAGCGGCTGACCGGCTACCGGCCCGAAACCGGCTTTCGCGAGGGCGTCGCGCGGTTCATCGCGTGGTATCGCGACTATTATGCCGCATGAGTTTCCGCCGCGCGCCCGGGGGGAGGTTCTGCCCCGCCACGCGCCGGATCCGCACCCGTGCCGGGACCGCGTGTCCATCCCGCCCTTGCTCCTTCCGGCCCGGAACAGAAGGACCGATAACAGACATTATGTGATGCCCGGCTTGCGCGAAGGCGCTGCCGGTCATCCCGGGCACGGGCGGCACGGGTCCTTGTGCCCTCAGCCCCTGTTCAACGCGTTCAGGGTCTGTTCGGCAAGACTGATCCCGGCCTGGTTCATGGTCAAATGGGTATAATCCGCGCCGGCATCGCGGATCTGTTCCTCGTGGGATTCATGCAGGGCGTGCGACACGATCGGCCCGGTAAAGCCGCGCGCGCGCAGCGAGCGGGCGGCGGTCAGCTTGGCCTCGAGATCGTCCATCGCGAGGATGGCGGCCCGGATCTGTCCCAGGTCGCAACTGTGCCAGAAATGGCTGTCCTCGGCATCGGCGAAGAACACGTTGCGCCCGGCCTCCTGGTGGGCCTTGGCCTTGTAGGTGTCGGAATCGAGACCCAGCGGCCGGAACCCCTGGTCGGCCATGACGCGGTAGGCGGCGCTGCCGGTGCGGCCCATGCCGAAGATCAGCACATCGGCATCGCCCATCTTCTGGGGCTGTTCGTCGGGGTGGATGGTGTTTTGCTGAAAGATGCGCAGCCGATGCTCGAACCGCTCGTAGAGCGGATGCGCGAAACGGTTGAGCGGGGCCGCGATCACGAAGGAGATCGACACCGCGATGGCCAGCGGCACCAGATATTCGGGCAGCACGCCCGCCGCCACGATCAGCCCGAACTCGGAATAGGCGGTCAGGCTGAGCGCGGTCAGGAAGGCGCTGCGCGGGGTAAGCTTGAACGCGATCATGAGCGCGAAGAACAGCACCCCCTTGAGCGCGAGCGCGACGCCCGCCACCAGCGCGAACATCATCGCGCCCCAGTCCGGCAGGCCGGTCAGGCCGATCTGGAGGAAGAAGCCGACAAGGAAGATCTCCTT
>NZ_DSDD01000243.1:0-6550 GCF_011048875.1 Rhodovulum sp. | reverse complement strand
TCTTGGGGATTCGGCCGGGTCACATGTCTTCGCCGAAGCGATCCGCAACGAGGCGGGCAAGCGCATCGGCCAGCCGGTCGGCCTCGGGGCCGCTGGTCGTCACCTCGATCGACGTGCCCTTGGAGGCGGCCAGCATCAAAAGACCCATGATCGAGTCGCCCGAGGCGCTCATCCCGTCGCGGCGGACCTCGGCCTGGGCATCGTGCTGTTCGACGCATTCGACGAACCGGGCAGAGGCACGGGCATGCAGGCCCTTCTCGTTGACGATCTCCAGCCGCCGGCTCACGCTTCCGCCCATGTGCACCCCTCAGAACCCGCCCGCGTCGAAACTGTCGATATATTTCCGCCCGGCGGCCAGCGCCGAGGCGGTTGCTTCGCCCACGCTCAGCCGCCGCGACTTCGCCAGCTTGATCAGCATGGGCAGGTTGGCGCCGTAAAGGATGCGCCGGTCCGAGGGCACGCAGGCCCGGATCGACAGGTTAGAGGGCGAGCCGCCGAACATGTCGGTCACCACCACCACCCCGTCGCCGGTATCGACCTCGTCGGCAGCACGGCAGATCTCGTCCTGCTTCGAGGCGCGGTCGTCGTCAGGCTCTATCGAGATGGCGCGCATGCCCCGCTGGTGGCCGACGACATGCTCGACCGCCGCCAGGTATTCGCGGGCCAGCCCGCCATGCGCGACGATGACGATTCCGATCACGCGCCCCTTCCCGTTGCCTGGGCGGACACGCCCTGCACCCGCCGCTCCAGCTCTCTATGCCTTATAGACACTTGCCATCCGGTTGCCGCAAGCTTCTTTGCCAGCGCCTCGGCCACCGCGACCGACCGATGCTGCCCACCGGTACAGCCGAGCCCGATCGAGATATGGCTGCGTCCCTCCTCGCGATGGGCGGGCAGCACGAATCCCGCCAGTTCGGTCAGCCGCTCGACGAAGGGGGTATAGCGGGCATCCGTGGCGATATAGGCGCACACCTCCGGGTCGCGGCCGTCGCGGGCACGCAACGCGGCCTCCCAGTAGGGGTTCTTCAGGAAGCGGCAGTCGAAGGCCATGTCGAGGCCATGCGGCATGCCCCGCTTGTAGGAAAAGGAATGCAGGGACACCGCAAGCGGTGCGGCGCCCCCCAAGGCGAACCGTGCGGCCATCTCGGCGCGGAACTCGTGGATGGTCAGGTCCGAGGTGTCGATCAGGATCGTCGCAAGGTCGCGGATCGGCCCCAGCAGGTCAAGCTCGCGCGCGACCCCCTCGGCCGGGCTTTCGGCGGGCGCCATCGGGTGGCGGCGGCGCGTTTCGGAAAAGCGGCGCAGAAGCATGTCGGGGCGGCAGTCGAGATAGACCACATCCGCCTCGATCGCGGGCGCAGCCGCCAGGTGGCCGATCAGTTCGGCCAGCGCGCGCGCGGAAAAATCGCGTGTCCGGGTATCCACGCCCAGCGCCAGCGGCGGGCGCGGCGGCTGTCCTTCCAGCAGCCGCGGGATCAGCGAGATAGGCAGGTTGTCGATCGCCTCGAAGCCCAGATCCTCGAGCACGTTCAGGGCCGTCGAACGGCCCGCGCCAGAGGCGCCGGTCACCAGCACGACGCGCTGCACGGCGGGGCCTTGGTCTTTCAGGAGGGCATCGGGCATCACTCGGCGCGGCCGTGGGTCAGGTGGATCAGGATCGCTGCAGCGAAATATGGCCAATCGACCCGGTGAAGCAAGGGCACGGGATGTTCAAGAAACCGCGCCTCGCGCCGGGGGGGCAGGCGCTCGGTCTCGGCCTGGTCCAGGTCGACGGCCAGCGCGACGGGGGACGCGTCGCAGGGATCGGCGCGCAGGAGGCCGACGAAGCGCGCCTCGATCAGGCCGCGGATCGGCTCGGGGGCGCTGGCGATCAAGCCCTCGGGCGTCGCGGTAAGGATCGTGCGGTCGTCGGCGACAAGGCGGGCGCCCAGCCCCATCAGTTGCAGCGCCAGCGCCGACTTGCCCGCGCCCGAACGACCGAGGATGAGCACCGCGCGCGCGCCGACAGCGACGCAGCTTGCGTGCAGGGTGATCGTGGGCGGCGGGGTCTCCACCGGCACCCCCTAGAGCGGCAGGCCGACGACGAAGCGGGCGCCGAGCGGTTCCGAGGTGAGATCGGCGGCGGTGGGGCGGATGTTCTCGGCCCAGATCACGCCGCCATGGGCCTCGACGATCTGCTTGGAAATCGCAAGGCCGAGGCCGGAATGATTGCCGAACTGACCCGCGGGCCGTTCGGAATAGAAGCGGTTGAAGATCTTGCCCAGCGCCTGGTCGGGGATGCCCGGGCCGGTATCCTCGACCACCACCAGCACGCGGTTGTCGCGGGTGCGTGCCCAGACCCGCACCGCATCGCCCGTCTCGCAGAACGAGACCGCGTTCGTGATGAGATTGACGAAGACCTGCGCCAGCCGCCCCTCAAGCCCGTTGATGGTGATCGTGTCGGCCGGCAGGTCGGCGATGAACTCGACCCCCTTCTCGTGCGCTTCCTTGCCCAGATGGCCGGCAAGCCGGCGCAGCAGGCGCACAAGATCGAAGGTCTCCTCTTCCTCCTTGACGAGTTCGCTGTCGAGCCGCGACGCGTTCGAGATGTCACTGACCAGCCGGTCGAGACGCCGCACGTCATGCTCGATCACGTCGAGCAGACGGGCGCGCTGGTCGTCGCGCTTGGCCAGCCGCATCGTGCCTGTGGCCGAGCGCAGCGAGGCGAGCGGATTCTTGATCTCATGCGCGACATCGGCGGCGAACTGTTCGTTCGCGTCGATCCGGTCGTAAAGCGCGGTGATCATGCCGCGCAGCGCGCCCGACAGGCGGCCGATCTCGTCGGGCCGGGCGGTCAGGTCGGGGATGCGCACGCGCCCTGGGTTCACCTTGCGGGCATTGCGGTCGCGCCCCATCTCGGCGGCGGCGGCAAGCTCGGCCAGCGGGTTGGCGATGGTCGAGGCCAGCACGAGGCTGAGGCCGATCGAGACCACGATGGCAATCACGAAGACCTGCAGGACCTGCTCGCGCTCGATCCGCAGCAGCCGGTCGATCTCTCCGGAGGCAGAGGTCAGGGCGACGACCCCGACGGTCAGATCGTCATGGACGATCGGCATCGTGACGGTAAAGGTGGTGAGGCCGCGCTCGTCCATCCCGGTCTCGACCTGGGCGCCCGCCTCAAGGGTCCGGTCAACCTGGGAACGCAGCCGGTCCTGCGGATCGGCAAGGCCCGGCGCGTTGCGATCCGACCCGGTGATGCGAGCCATCCCCTCCCAGACGATATTAAGGAAATCGGTCAGTCGGGTGATCGGCTGCCTGTCATCGTAAGGTGTGACCGGCCAGCCGGGGCTGAAGGCGCCCCGGGCATGGCCGAGAAAAGCGGCCGTCGCGTCATAGACGAACACGTCCGCACCGGCGGCGAGATCGAGCGCGGCAAGCGTCGCGGCGACGTCCACCCCGTCACCCGAGGCAAGGTCGACCGGCGCGCCGGGGGCCATCTGCAGCTCGAACACATCGGCCACCAATGCGGCCTCGGCGACCATGCCGCTTTCGCGCTGGCCAAGCAGGCTGTCCCGGGCGGGGTTGAGGTAGAGCACACCCGAGACAAGGACGATCTGGGCGATCAGGTTGAACGCGATGATCTTGCGCGCCAGCGGCGAGCGTTTCAGCAGGACGAAACCGCGGCTCTGGCGCCGGGCGCGGCCTGCACGCTCGGGCCCGACGCCCTGGGCGCTCCATCGCTCGTCGAGCGCGACGTCTCCGTCGGAAGTTCGACTGGTGTCCCGCACGGCCGCCCCCGGATTATGGGTTTCTCACGTCACTCTTCATTGTAACGATAGCCGATGCCGTAAAGCGTTTCGATGGCCGAGAAATCCGTATCGACTTGGCGCATCTTCTTGCGCAGCCGCTTGATGTGGCTGTCGATGGTCCGGTCATCGACATAGACCTGATCGTCATAGGCCACATCCATCAACTGGTCGCGGCTCTTGACGAAACCGGGGCGCTGGGCAAGCGCCTGCAGCAGCAGGAATTCGGTCACCGTCAGCGAGACGTTCTGACCCTTCCACGTCACGGCATGGCGCAGCGGGTCCATGGTAAGCTTGCCGCGCACCAGCACCTTGTTCTCTTCGGGCGAGGAGCCGGAACCCGAGGCGATCACCTCCTGGCGGCGCAGCAGCGCGCGGATCCGTTCGACCAGAAGGCGCTGGGAAAACGGCTTCTTCACATAGTCGTCGGCCCCCATCCGGAGGCCCAGAACCTCGTCGATCTCGTCATCCTTGGACGTCAGGAAGATCACCGGCAGGCTGAATTTCTGGCGCACGCGCTGCAACAGGTCCATCCCGTCCATGCGGGGCATCTTGATGTCGAACACCGCCATGTCGGGCAGGCGCTTGTTGAACGCGTCCAGCGCGGCCTGGCCGTCATTGTAGGTTTCCACCTCGAAGCCCTCGGCCTCAAGCGTCATGGAGACGGAGGTCAGGATGTTCCTGTCATCGTCAACGAGCGCAATCCTCGACATGGGGTATTCCTTGTTCTGCGCAACGAAATATGTGCCCGAATTTGGCGTCACTCTTTCCAGATCGTCGCCACGATTCGAAACATGGATCCGAATCGCGGCCTTCTCGTGGCATCACTGAACGCGGAATTCCCTGACACATTGCTAATCCGCACCCGCTGGGCGCGATCCGGCGTCTGCCCACCGGGGACAATCGCGGCGTCGCGCAGGATGATTGCGCTAACGGCGGGCCCAAAGTCAGATGATTGCGCTAACGCCTCGCCGCGACCTGTTGCTTCATGGAAACGTCATGTTATAGCCGCGCCAGCGACCAACGCGGCGTCTTGGAGGGTGCGACATGGACATCGGACGGGTGAACCCCGCACAACGTCTTGAGGATCAAGGCATAACCGGGCTTGGAAAGGTCCATTACAACCTGCTGGAACCCGCGCTTGTCGAAGCGGCGCTGACCCGTGGCGAGGGGCACCTGGGCCAGGGTGGCGCGTTCCTCGTGACCACCGGCGAACATACCGGCCGCTCGCCCAAGGACAAGCATGTGGTCCGCACCGCGGATGTCGAGGATACGATCTGGTGGGACAACAACCGGCCCATGGAACCCGAGGCGTTCGATCGCCTGCATGAGGACATGCTGGCGCATCTGAAGGGCCGCGAGGTCTTCGTCGAGGACCTTTATGCCGGGGCCGACCCGGCCAACCGTCTGGACGTCCGCGTCGTCACCGAAATGGCCTGGCATGGCCTCTTCTCGCGCCACCTGCTGCGCCGCCCGACACTGGACGAACTCGACACCTTCGTGCCCGAGTTCACCGTTGTCAACGCGCCCTCCTTCAAGGCCGATCCCGAGCGCCATGGCTGCCGCACCCGGACCGTCGTCGCGATGAACTTCGCCAAGAAGCTGATCCTGATCACCGATACCGAATATGCGGGCGAAATCAAGAAGTCGGTCTTCACGCTGCTGAACTACATCCTGCCCGCCAGGGGCATCATGCCGATGCATTGCTCGGCCAACCACGCACCGGGCAACCCGGTCGATACCGCGGTGTTCTTCGGGCTGTCGGGCACCGGCAAGACCACGCTTTCGGCCGACACCTCGCGCACGCTGATCGGCGATGACGAGCATGGCTGGTCGGACAAGGGCACCTTCAATTTCGAAGGTGGCTGCTATGCCAAGACGATCAACCTGAGCGCCGAGGCCGAGCCCGAGATCTATGCCACCACGACCAAGTTTGCGACCGTGATCGAGAACATGGTGTTCGATCCGTACACGCTGGCGCTGGATTACGAGGATGACAGCCTGACGGCGAACATGCGCTGCGCCTACCCGCTGCACTACATCTCGAACGCGTCGGACACGGCGCTGGGCGGGCATCCCAAGAACATCATCATGCTGACCTGTGACGCCTTCGGGGTGCTGCCCCCGATCGCCCGGCTGACGCCCGCGCAGGCGATATATCACTTCCTGTCGGGCTTCACCTCGAAAGTGGCGGGGACCGAAAAGGGCGTGACCGAGCCCGAGCCCACCTTCTCGACCTGCTTCGGCGCGCCCTTCATGCCGCGTCGGCCCGAGGTTTACGGCCAGCTTCTGCGCGAGAAGATCGCGACCCATGGTGCGACCTGCTGGCTGGTGAATACCGGCTGGACCGGTGGCGCCTATGGCACCGGCTCGCGCATGCCGATCAAGGCGACGCGCTCCCTGCTGGCGGCCGCGCTTGACGGCACGCTGAACGATGCCGAGTTCCGCAAGGATCCGAATTTCGGCGTCGAGGTGCCGCTGTCGGTGCCGGGCGTGGACGACGCGCTGCTGGACCCGCGCCGCACCTGGACCGATGGCGCGGCCTATGATGCGCAGGCACGGAAACTGGTGGGCATGTTCTCGGAGAATTTCGCCAAGTACCTGCCCTTCATCGACCAGGACGTGAAGGAAGCCGCGATCGGCTGATCCCGGTCCCGCCGTGGAACCAAAAGGCCCGCGCCCGGTGGCGAGCGGGCAGGATCAGCTGCCGGGCAAGCAACTGCGAGATCGTGAAGGCCGCAATCGGCACGCCCAGCAGCAGAAGC
>NZ_DSDD01000480.1:0-6560 GCF_011048875.1 Rhodovulum sp. | reverse complement strand
CGCGATACAACCGAACGCCGCGCTCGCGGAACTCGGCCGTGTATGTCGGGGTGTGCTTCTTCTTCGATTCCATAAGGGTCATCCTCTGAGAGTTTTACTCTCTCGGAAACCCGGGGCGGTTCAGTCATGATGATGTCCTTGGGTTCAATAATCGGTCTCGACGTAGATGCCCGAGCAGTCATAGGCGACGGCCGCTGCGGTCGCGCCGGTGTTCATGTAATTGCGCGGGCTCGGCAACTGGGTGGCAGCGGGCATGTCGGTGGCGATGGTGAACTCGACCGCCGCCCCGCTGACCTCCTCGACCACCCGAACGCCGATGTCGGCCCCATCTGGCGCGGCGGCGATGTAGAGCGTCAGCACGTTGGTCGTGCTGTTCACCGGGAAGCTCGCGCCCAGATCGATCAGCGTCGGCGCGCCCGTGCCATCGTTTGCTACCGCCTGCCAGTTGGTGTGGGTGCCACGCTGGAAGCCGATGCCGATGCAGTTGATCGCCGCCGCCAGCGTCAGCGTTGTGGCCAGCGCCGCTGTCGAGCCATAGAGGCCAAAGAACCCCATGCCAGTGGCCTGCAAGGTCGTCAGCGACAGCCGGTTGACATAGCTCCACCCGCCCAAGCCTGCCACAGTGCCGCGCCAGCAGACCCAGCCTGCGGAGCGTTCCTCGGCCACCGCATCCACGGTCGCCGCACTGGTGACGCGCCAGCGCCGCATGCTGGTCGAGAGGTTGGTGGTGGTCAGTGTCGGCGTCGCCATGGCGCCGACAGCCGTGCGCGGCATGCCGTTGGTGTTGACTGTCGTGTTGACAGATGGAGCCCAAGTGGCGACCCGGTTGACTCCGAAATGCGGCTGGAGCGGAAAGAACCGGCCCGAAGGACGCTGCACATCCAGCCATCCAGCCCCTGCGCGGTCGCGGGCATAGACGGCCAGCTTGCCTGCGGGCGGCGGGTCCGGAGCGGCGGGCAGGGCGGGCAAGACAAGTGGTTCCGGCAGTTCGACCCGGCCAGAGATGCGGTCGATCCGGATCGCGTCAAAGAAGGTCGAGCCGTTCGGGCTGACCTTAAAGCTGAAGTCGTCATTGCCCAGAGGGCCGATCAGGGCGCGGGCGGAGAAGCCGGTCTTGAAAGCGAAGGCCGCGTCATCGGCCGGCGCGTTCTTGTTGAATGTGGCCTCAATGCCATTGCCGGCATGGTTGAACAACATCGCGGGGGTGTTGATCGAAAACCGGTTGTAGCTGTCGGCAGTGCCCAGCCGAGGCCCAAGAGCTGGGCCGTCAGGTTCGCCTGTGGCATTGCGACCTGCGTGACGGCATTGGCGAAGGTGACTGTGGGGGTGTTGATCACCGTGGTGCCGCCAGCGCCTGCCATGGCCGAGCCGATGTTCACCACCGTCGTGGATCCGTTCGCGCCGCCAGTACCGATATTCACGGTCTTGGTGGTGCCGTTGGTCGTCGCCCCGCTCCCAAGGCCGTAAGTTGCCGTCCCGGTCGCGGTGCCAATGCTGGCCGAGGCAACTGACACCGTGACGGTTTCCGAGGCGGTTAAAGCGCCGGAGAAGGTCTTGTTGCCACTGAAGGTCTGCGTGCCCGCGAGTATTGCGAGTTCCGAGGATGTGTTCGGCAGCGTGAAGGTGCGGGTGGTGCCGCTGCTGAGCCCGGACAGCGAGAACAGCGCCCGCTTTGTCGGATCGGCATTGTTCACCAGGCTGAAGACGCTGTCAGGAACATCGACCGGTTCGCCGACCGGATCCCAAGCCGATCCAGTCCAGACCAGAAACATCTGTTCGGCGGCGATCCATGCCAGCCAGCCGGGGCGCGGTACCAAGCGCATCCAGACCGCATCGACCCAGAAAGCGACATTCAGATCCCAGCCTGCCCAGAGGTCGGTGGCCCCGGACGCCACGATATGCCGGTCGCCGTCGACGGGGCTGGCGGGCGGCGTGGTCCGGGTGCGGTCGAGGACCGACAGCTGGACCATCGCATCCAGCAGCCGTAGCGCCTCGTTATGGGTGACATGCTTCTGGGCTTGCGATGCCAGAATGTAGGGCAGCAGGAGGTGGGTTGTGATGTCGGACATGGGACGCCTTCAAAATGTGAGCGTGACCGATCGCCCAGCGCCTCGGCCGATCGGGGCTGAGAGCTGGTAGATGCGGATAGCGAGGGCTTGGCCGGGACCGAGGGGCGCGCCCCAATCAGTCGTCTGCTGGGCGGCGGTGTAGAGGGCACTGGTCGTGGCAGTCATCAAGGATCGCATGACAACTGACCCGTCCAGAATGTCGACTTGATATGCCTCGCTGTCCTCGGCCAAGGGCACATCGCCAGCGCCCCAGGTGTCGGCGACCAGCGACCGGGCGCGGCGCATCCAGCGGATTGTCAGGTCGCCGTGGCTGCGAGAAAATCGCCAGGGCTGTTCGACATGCGCGACGGAGAACGGTCGCAGCCCAGCGCCTTCGGGGGTGAAGTTGGTGGCAACAAAGGTCTCGTCGCTGACCGGCTTTGAGGCGGGGCCCATGCGCCAATTCCACGGCAGACCCAGATCGGCTTCGGAAATCGGCAGGCTGGCAAGGGTTGTGTCCAGTACCACCACCCGCGCGCCGATCGCCACCATGCTGACCATTGCACCTTCGGTTCCGCGCTGGCCCCGCAGCAGGCGGGTCAGCCGATAGCGCCCCGGGGCGATAAGTTCTGAAACGCCTGCCTGGACGATCTCCCATTGCCCAGCGCCGGTTTCGACGGCCAGTGCATTGGCCCCACCCAGCAGGGTGATATCCATGACGCTCTCCGGCGTGCCGGAATAGAGATCGACGACCAGCGCATTGCCGAGATCGAGGCGCGACACCGGCCCCGCATAGAAGTTGGCCGCCAGAACACCCATGCGCGTCCGTGAACTGAAGGTTGTCAACAGGGCAAAGCCATCTGTCGCGGCGCTGCGATAGACGGCGATCTCACCCGGCCACGGCCTGGCATGCGCCGCGACCATGGGCCGATGCGCAGGCTGGTCTTCGCGCAGTTGTGGCAGGTCCAGCAGCACTTCCGGCGCGCCGAAGACCGTCGGTGTCGACAGTGTGCCCGGGCGCGGTTCGCCGGGCGGCAGATCATAGACCGCGCGATCTTGGCGCACCGCATCGACGCTGCGCAGGTCGGAGTCGGCGATGGATACCAGCCGCATTTCCGTCAGGCGGTCATCGTGGTCGAGCAGGATCACGTCGCAGGGATCCAGCGTCAGACGTGAGGGCGGCAAGCGGAACACTGCGCGTTCCCGGCCAACCCATGCCTCCATCAGCGCGCGGCGACAGCGGCGTTCGGCCTCTTCGGGCGGGATCGCCATCGGAAAACTCTCCGAGGCGATGCGGGTGGTATCCACAGTGATCCGCCGGGCCTCGACTTGTGCCGCGTCATAGTCCTCGTCGGCGCGGGCCACCTGCCATTTCAGCGCCTGCGGCAATTCGGTTTCCTGCGCGCGGGTCAATTCCATCACGTCGCCCTGTGCGGAAGTGGGTGCGACCATGGCGTCGGGGGCGACCGTGGCGCTGGCGTTCCGGCCCCGCATCAGGAATTTGATCCGCCCCTCGCTTCCACCGCATCGAAGCCGAAATGCCGGGCCAGCGTGGAAATCGAGGCACGCGGTGCTTCCAGCGCGGAGATGACATAGCCCTCGACTGCTCCCCAGAGGCCGGAGACGTCGATCAGCTCCTCGGGCATGCCTGCGCGCAGACAAAGATGCCGCACCAGAGCCGCCAGCGACACCGCGCCCAGCCGCCCCGTCAGCCAGTGGCCAAGGCGCCAGTTTGGCCCGTCTGTCCAGACATCGGTCAGCCCGGGGAAGAAGGGATAGGGGCGCGCATCCCATGTCCAGGCGGCGCATTCGGGCACCTGCACCATGCGCGCACCATAGACCGATGAGGTCGGATTGTTGGTGGCTTCGCCCCACCACAGATATGTCGCCTCGAGATAGGCGCGTTGGACCGCATCATCGCGCCAGCCGCGCGAGAGGTAGGGCGTGAAGCTCTCTGACGATTTCGGATCGAAGAAGACGTTCGGCTGGTTGGTGCCCCGGTCGATCGCGGGGCAGCCGAGTTCCGTAAACCAGATCGGCTTCGACTGCGGCACCCATGCGGTTGGCGTCGCGCTTTCTACACCTCCCGGGCGGTTGAAGTGCGGGTTTTGCCACCAGGCGCGCAGGTCCTTGAAGCGGAACACCCATGGTTTGCCTACGCTGCCGTCCGTGATCGGCGTGCGGTTCTGCGCGGTTCGATCAAGGGCGCTGGCATAGAACCACTCGAAGCCTTCGCCGCCGGTGATGTTGGATTGCAGATAGTCCCGGTCATAGATCGCGGGGGCCTGCGCTGCATCGGCATGGTCAAACCCGTCGCGCCAGTCCGACAGCGGCATATGGTTATCGATGCCGATGAGGTTGATGTTGGCGTCCGACCAGAGTGGGTCGAGGTGGAAGAAGACATCGCCGGAGCCATCAGCGGGGTGATGGCCGAAATACTCCGACCAGTCGGCGGCATAGCCGATCTTGGGCCCAGCGCCGAGGATCGCGCGCACATCGGCTGCGAGGGACTTGAAGGCGGTCACTGCAGAATAGGTGCTGGCGCCCGAGCGGTTGGTGGTCAGACCGGGCATTTCCGATCCGATCAGGAAGGCGTCGACGCCGCCAGCCGCTTTGCACAAATGCGCATAGTGCAGGATCATCCGGCGGAGCGACCATTCGTCGACGGGACCGGTCCAGCTGACAGTGGTGCCGGAAACGGTAAAGTTGGCCGGCGCGGCTGTGCCGAACAGCGCCGACACCTGTGTGGCGGCCGGGGCGGTCTTGTCGACCGATCCTGCAAAACCCGCTGCCTGGGAACAGGTGATCCGGCCTCGCCAAGGGAATGTCGGTTGCCCCGATTGAGAGGCATTGGCACTGTAGGGATTGGGCTTCGTGTTGCCGGGCGGGACATCCATCAGGACGAAAGGATAGAACGTGACGCGCAGCCCGCGCGCCTTCATCTCCTGGATCGCCTGTACCACCGCGAATTCGGTAGGCGTGCCGCCGTAGACGGGACGGTCTTCGGCATCACGGCTTACCAGAAAGGCATCGGCGCGCGGGACACCATTCACGGACCAGGACGAGGGCGTGGTGGTCTTGGCCGCAACCTCGACGCCCGGCCGCACCTTGCAAGATCCTGCACGGAGGTCATCGCCAAACCACGCAACCACCAGGCTGACGCTTTCCACCGCCGGGGCCATGGATTGCAGCCGGTCCAGCGCCACCACGATGTCGGCGGTGTCGGTGATCGCATTCAAGTTCTCGGCCACAGTGCTGCCACCCGATATCTGGCCGAGGATGTTGGTGGTGCCACCGGTAGTCTTTTTGACCGGGGCGGTGGCATAGGTGAACTCGCCTGAAGCCGGGATCATCGTCACGGCCTTGACCAGCCCTTCGGCCGTGTCGGAATCCGCGAGGGGGCGAAACACTTCGAAGCTGATCTGCGGCAGGCGGTTGTCGAAGGCGCTGAGGTTCAACTCCTCGAAGACGACATAGGCGATGCCGCGATAAGCGGGCGTGTTGGCGGCACCCATCTTGGCCGAGATGAACGGATCGGGGCCCTGCGCATCGTTTCCGGGATACCAGCGCCAGGTGACGCCCGTCATATCCATCGGTTTGCCATCCGCCCAGACCCGACCAATGCCGGTGATCTCGCCCTCGCACAGCGCCACCGCAAAGCTGGCGTAGTACAGATATTCCGTCGTGGTGACCTTCGGCCCGCTGCCCTTGCCGCCGCCCTGGCGGGAGGTGTTGACCTCTTCGCGGAAGTCCGTTGCCCAGATGATGTTGCCGCCGATGCGCATCCGGCCGAACAGTCGCGGGATGACCGCGCCTTCGGTCGAGGAGGTGATGCGCAAGCTGTCCAGCCGCGCACCCTCGATCCGCTGAGCGGGAGCAAGGGACAAGACGATCCAGTTGTCGACGACGGACCCGATAGTCGACCCGATGAAGCCACCGATGGCCGCGCCAGAAAAGCCGAGGATGGCCCCGCCAAATGCGCCGCCAATCGCGGAGCCGACGGCGCCGAGAACAAGGGTTGCCATGTGTGAGGACTCAATCGCTGGGGAACAGGAAAGCGAAGGCGATGCGCCGCCGCCGAGTGGGGGTTAGAGTCGACCGCGACCAAGTTGAATCCTTGGGATTCACATCCGGGGTGATTTCTGATTCATGCTGACTGCCGGGAAGGGGGTCGGCATGGATGGGGAAACCGTATTCTTCTGATTTGCGCCAGCGGTTTGTAGCCGCTCTGGATGAAGGCATGTCGGCCAGTGCGGCGGGCCGCAGGATGCGGATTGCGCGTGCGACAGCCGTCAGGTGGGCCGCCACGTGGCGGCGTGAGGGTCGCGCCGAGGCGTTGCCGATGGGCGGAGACCGGCGCTCGGACGCCCTTGAGGCCCATGCGCCGACGATCCCTGGCTGGCTGAAGGAAACGCCCGATCTTTACCTCGGCGAGATCGTGGCGCGGCTGGCCTGCGCGGGCATTGCGACCTCGGGGAGCAGCGTCTCCCGGCTGCTCGCCCGCCACGGCAT
>NZ_DSDD01000134.1:0-6659 GCF_011048875.1 Rhodovulum sp. | reverse complement strand
CCGTGACCGAGGCCGAGGGCCGCAAGCGGGCGGTGGAACTGGCGGCGGATGCCGAGCTTTACGCCGCCGAGCAGGAAGCCAAGGCCCGCCGCATCACCGCCGAGGCAGAGGCTTACGCTACCCAGATCGTGGCCCAGGCGCTGGCCGAGAACGGGATCGAGGCGGCGCAATATCAGGTGGCGCTGAAGCAGGTCGAGGCGTTGACCGCCGTCGGACAGGGGCCGGGCAAGCAAACCATCATCCTGCCCGCGCAGGCGATGGATGCCTTTGCCGATGCGTTCAAAATGCTCAAGGGGCGGGGCTGATGCTGGCGACGACCTGGTGGGTCTGGCTTTCGGCCGCGGTGGTGCTTGCGATCCTCGAGGTTCTGGTGCCGAGCTATGTCTTCATCGGCTTCGCCATCGGGGCGGCCGCGGTGGGGCTTGGCCTGTGGCTGGGGCTTGCGGCGGGCCTGCCTTGGCTGGTGCTGATCTTTGCGCTTGTCTCGCTGGTCGCATGGCTGGGGTTGCGGGCCGTGCTGGGCGTGCGCAAGGGCCAGGTCAAGCTCTGGGATCGCGACATCAACGAGGACTGAGCGTTCAGGCCAGCTCTGCCTGAACTGCCAGCGCGGCGGCTCGCGGATCGGCGGCCTGCCAGATCGGACGGCCGACCACGATATGATCCGCGCCATCGGCAATCGCCCGGGCCGGGGTTGCCACCCGCTTCTGATCGCCCAGATCAGCGCCCGCGGGCCGGATCCCCGGCGTCACGATCAGCCGCCCCGCCGCACCGGGCAGCGCGCGGATCATCGCGGCCTCCTGCGGGCTGGCGATGACGCCATCGGCCCCTGCCGCAAAGGCCCGCGCGGCGCGCTCGGCCACGATCTCGACCATGTCGCCCGGCCGGATCAGGCCCGCATCCAGATCGGCGCGGTCGAGCGAGGTCAGGATCGTGACAGCAAGGATCTTCATGTCCGATCCGCCCGCCCCCTCGCGCGCCGCGCGCACCACATGGGGGTCGCCATGAACGGTAAGGAAATCCAGATCGAAGCGCGCAAGCCCGCGCACCGCCGCCTCGATGGTCGCGCCGATGTCGAACAGCTTCATGTCAAGGAAGATGCGCTTGCCATGTTCGTCCTTGAGTTCCTGCGCAAGCGCCAGCCCGCCACCCGTCAGCATCCCCAGCCCGATCTTGTAGAAACCGGCCGCGTCGCCGATCCGGTTGGCAAGCTCCAGCCCCGAATGGGCGTCGGGCACATCGAGGGCAACGATCAGGCGGTCATCGGGCATGTCGGATCCTCCATCGGCTCGCGCCTTCCTAGGCCGCAGGCCGCGACAGGTCCAGCGCGGCAATGCGCTGTGGCGCCCTTGCAACGGGTTGGGCCATCTCCCACATCTACGGTCGAGGCCCGTGACGAAGGGTGTGCTGCCGGTCAGGCACCGCGAGCGACGGGCGCTTTGGCAAAGGAGAGAACCGATGAACCTGGAAAAGTTCACGGAGCGGTCGCGCGGATTCCTGCAGGCGGCCCAGACCATCGCGATGCGCGAAAGCCACCAGCGGCTTGCCCCCGAACATCTGCTCAAGGCACTGCTGGATGATCCCGAGGGGATGGCCTCCAACCTGATCCGCCGGTCGGGCGGCGCGCCCGAGCGTGTGGTCGAGGCGGTCGATGCCGCGCTGGCAAAGATGCCCAAGGTTTCGGGCGATGCGGGCCAGACCTATCTGGACCAGAGCACCGGCCGCGTGCTGGACGAGGCCGAAAAACTGGCGAAAAAGGCGGGCGACAGTTTCGTGCCGGTCGAGCGCGTCCTGATGGCGCTGGCCATGGTGTCGTCCAAGGCCAAGGACGCGCTGGATGCCGGTGCGGTCACGGCGCAGAACCTGAACACCGCGATCAACGACATCCGCAAGGGCCGCACCGCCGATACGGCCAGTGCCGAGGAAGGTTACGAGGCGCTCAAGAAATACGCCCGCGACCTGACCGAGATGGCCGAACAGGGCAAGATCGACCCGATCATCGGCCGCGACGAGGAAATCCGCCGCGCGATGCAGGTGCTCAGCCGCCGGACCAAGAACAACCCCGTTCTGATCGGTGAACCCGGCGTTGGCAAGACCGCCATCGCCGAGGGGCTGGCGCTGCGGATCGTGAATGGCGACGTGCCCGAAAGCCTCAGGAACAAGAGGCTGATGGCGCTGGACATGGGGGCGCTGATCGCGGGGGCGAAATATCGCGGCGAGTTCGAGGAACGGCTCAAGGCGATCCTGAGCGAGATCACCGCGGCGGCCGGTGAGATCATCCTGTTCATCGACGAGATGCACACGCTGGTCGGCGCGGGCAAATCCGAAGGCGCGATGGATGCCGCCAATCTGATCAAGCCCGCACTGGCCCGGGGCGAGCTGCACTGTGTCGGCGCGACCACGCTGGATGAATACCGCAAGCATGTGGAAAAGGATGCCGCACTCGCCCGCCGGTTCCAGCCCGTGTTCGTCGAGGAACCGACCGTCGAGGACACGGTGTCGATCTTGCGCGGCATCAAGGAGAAATACGAACTGCACCACGGCGTGCGCATCTCGGACTCGGCGCTGGTGGCGGCGGCGACGCTGTCGCATCGCTACATCACCGACCGGTTCCTGCCCGACAAGGCCATCGACCTGATGGACGAGGCCGCCAGCCGCCTGCGGATGGAAGTGGATTCCAAGCCCGAGGAACTGGACGCGCTCGACCGCGACATCCTGCAAAAGCAGATCGAGGCCGAGGCGCTGAAAAAGGAGGATGACGCGGCCTCGAAGGAGCGGCTGGCGAAGCTCGAAAAGGAATTGTCCGACCTGAGCCAGAAATCGGCCGAGATGACCGCGAAATGGCAGGCCGAACGCGACAAGCTGGAAAGTGCGCGCGATCTGAAGGAACAGCTTGACCGGGCGCGGGCGGAACTGGACCACGCCAAGCGCGAAGGGAACCTCGCGCGTGCCGGGGAACTGTCCTATGGCGTGATCCCGCAGCTTGAGCGCCAGCTTGCCGAGGCCGAGGCCAGGGAGGACGACGTTCTGGTCGAGGAGGCCGTTGGCCCCGAACAGATCGCGCAGGTCGTGGAACGCTGGACCGGCATCCCGACCTCGAAGATGCTGGAGGGCGAGCGCGAGAAGCTGTTGCGCATGGAAGAGGAACTGGGCAAGCGCGTGATCGGCCAGCGCCAGGCATTGACCGCGGTGGCGAATGCCGTGCGCCGCGCCCGCGCCGGGCTGAACGACGAGAACCGGCCGCTGGGCAGCTTCCTGTTCCTGGGCCCCACGGGCGTCGGCAAGACGGAACTGACCAAGGCGGTCGCCGAATACCTGTTCGACGACGATCAGGCGATGGTGCGCATCGACATGTCCGAGTTCATGGAGAAGCACGCGGTCAGCCGTCTGATCGGCGCCCCGCCGGGCTATGTCGGCTATGACGAGGGCGGCGTCCTGACCGAGGCGGTGCGGCGTCGCCCCTATCAGGTGGTTCTGTTCGACGAGGTCGAGAAGGCGCATCCTGAGGTCTTCAACGTGCTGTTGCAGGTGCTGGATGACGGGGTGCTGACCGACGGTCAGGGCCGCACGGTCGATTTCAAGCAGACGCTGATCGTGCTGACCTCGAACCTGGGATCCCAGGCGCTGAGCCAGCTGCCCGAGGATGCGGATGCCAGCGCGGCCAAGGCCGACGTGATGGAGGCGGTGCGGATGCATTTCCGCCCCGAATTCCTGAACCGACTGGACGAGATGGTGGTGTTCGACCGACTGAGCCGTGCCGACATGACCGGCATCGTCGAGATCCAGTTGCGGCGTCTGCAGACGCGGCTGGCAGCGCGGAACATCGCGCTCGACCTCGATGCGGATGCCGAGCAGTGGCTGGCGGATGCGGGCTATGACCCGATCTATGGCGCGCGGCCGCTGAAACGGGTGATCCAGCGCAGCCTTCAGGACCGACTGGCCGAGATGATCCTGGCCGGCGAGGTGCGGGACGGCGAAGTACTGCATGTCACCGCGGGGGCCGATGGGCTGATCATCGGCGATCGGGTGGTTGGCTCGCACCGGCCCAAGCCCGAGGACGCGGTTCTGCACTGAGCCCACGCCCCGTCCAGGGGACACGCCCCGCAGGTTCACCGCCTGCGGGGCGTTCCGTTTGCATCAGCCCTCGGGCAGGATCACGGCGTCGATCACATGAATCACGCCATTGCTGGCCTCGATATCGGCGGCGGTGACATTCGCACCGTTCACCGTGACGCCGCCCTCGGTGCCGATGGTCACGTCAGACCCCTGCACCGTGGTCGCGGTCATCCCGTCGCTCAGATCGCCCGACATCACCTTGCCGGGCACCACATGATAGGTCAGGATCGCGACAAGCTGGTCACGGTTCTCGGGCTCGAGCAGCGATGCGACCGTGCCCTCGGGCAATGCGGCAAAGGCATCGTCGGTTGGGGCGAAGACGGTGAACGGACCCTCGCCCTGCAACGTTTCGACAAGGCCCGCAGCGCTCACGGCCGCCACGAGGGTGGTGAACTGATCGGACCCGGATGCAATGGCCACGATGTCCTTGGCCATGTGGTCATCCGCGAGGGCGGGCGTGGACAGCATCGTGGCAGCGGTCATCGCCATGAAGGTTCTGCGAAGCATGAGATGGTTCCCTTCTTTGTTATTCATACGACCCCGTCTATCGGGTCGTTGCGGGACACGCAAGGAAGACGCGACTGGATGAGCGGGGATTTCCGCCGATCCCGTTTGACACCGTGGCGCGGCGCCCCAGGCCGGGCACCGGCACGAAGTCACATCAAGATGCGTTGATTTCGTTTGAAAATCCGTGAGTTCGGCACAACGTTCAGTTCATCCCGACGGCCTCGCGTGCCAGCCCGTCCAGAAGCGCCTCGACCTCTTTCATCGGACCTTCGGGGAATTGGCGAAAGCCGATCGTGGTCTGGTCGGGGCTGTCGGGCATCTGCAGCACGAAGATACCGTAGGGGCAGAATTGCACGTTCATAGGATCGGCCTCCATCGCCTTGCGCGACAGCGCGGCCGAGCAGAAACTGAAGATATCCGCCTTGAGAAAGATCGTGACGTCCGAGCCGACATCGGCCTTCGTCCGCTCCAGCATGTCGCCGGTATGGCTGACGCTGTCGATGACGAGGCCCTGGCCGATCACGGCATTTTCCAGCCCGAACACCACGTCGTCAAAGCTCTGGTCCACGGTGTAGGTGACGATCCCCTCTGCCCCGGCCGAAGTGGCGGCCATTGCCAACGCGGCGGCGGCGAAAAGTGTTTTCATGATCTCCTCCCTGTGATTTAGGCACGGGCTTGCAAGATGCCCCCTGCGCGTCCACTCTAACGAGGGTGAATGCGGTCTCCTTGATTGAGGTCAACTAGGGCAGGCAGGGAGTCGGCGCCATGGGGTGGGCCTATTACGCTTTGCAGGTCATGGCGGGGGCCTTCGCGCTGTTCCTTGGCGTGCTGTTCCTGGTTGTCCTGCTTCTGTTCGCCATCGATCACGCCCAGACCGGCGACGCGATCCGGCGCAACTACCCGGTGATCGGTCGGTTCCGTGGTCTTTTCACGACCTTGGGCGAGTTCTTCCGGCAGTATTTCTTTGCGATGGATCGCGAGGAGATGCCTTTCAACCGAGCGCAGCGCAACTGGGTCTACAATGCTGCCGAGGCCAAGGGGAATACGGTGGCCTTCGGCTCTACCCGCAACCTGAACATCCCGGGCACGCCGATCTTCATGAATGCCGTCTTTCCTCCGCTTGACGATCAGTACGCCTCGACGGAGCCGATGGTTGTCGGGCCGTATTGCCGTGAACCGTACATGGCGCCATCGATCTTCAACATCTCGGGTATGTCTTACGGCGCGATCTCGAAGCCTGCGGTGCGGGCACTGTCGCGGGGCGCAAGACGTGCGGGCATCTGGCTGAACACCGGCGAGGGCGGCCTGGCACCCTATCACCTTGAGGGCGGCTGTGACATCGTCTTTCAGATCGGCACGGCGAAATTTGGTGTGCGTGATGCTGCGGGAAACCTGAGCGACGACAAGCTGCGCGAAGTGGCAAGGCGCCCCGAAGTCAAGATGTTCGAGATCAAGCTGAGCCAAGGCGCCAAGCCCGGCAAGGGCGTTGCGTGGAGCGAGGGCTGGGCAGGGGACTGGGCCGCCACTGCAATTTCGGCATGGGCGACGACACGCGGGGGTATGACCGAACCGGCACCACCGATCACCGGGAATGCTGGTCTGTCACGCTCGTGTCCGGGTGTTTGCGACGATGCGGCTGATCGGGCGTTGCCGGAACCTGTTGTGAGGACGACCCCGTGCAAGATGCGCTTCCTGCCGCGCATTCCGCACGGATTCTGGGGACAAGTCCGTGGATAACCGTTGCCGATGCCTTTTTTCAGGCCGGGACTGATCCTTCGCGCAAGCCGTCGACGTTGAAAGTAGTGTCGTCGGCGGCGCTAACCCCAAGATTTTGTGAAAGAAACAGGCAACACGAAAAAAATGTGACGATCCCCCGAAAAACCTCTTGCGGCCCCCGACGCCGATCCGTAAATACTCCCTCACCGGCGGCGCTGAGGCGGTGTTGGTGGTCTGGACGGGTTGTGATGCTGGTCTGGATTGGACAATTGGGGATGATTGCTGGCGGGTAGCGCTGTTCAGGGATGGCGCGCCGTTTGGTT
>NZ_DSDD01000146.1:0-6681 GCF_011048875.1 Rhodovulum sp. | reverse complement strand
GAGCGGCCGGGGATCACCGGCCCGCATATCGGCTGCGAGACCAGCCATTGCGGCGCCTGCACCGTCGATATGGACGGGAAATCGGTCAAGGCCTGCACGATCTTCGCCGCGCAGGCGCAGGGGGCCGAGATCACCACCATCAAGGGGATCGGCACGCCCGACAGCCTGCATGTGCTGCAGGAGATGTTCCGCGAGCATCACGGGCTGCAATGCGGGTTCCGTACGCCGGGGATGATTACCCGTGCCTCGCGGCTGTTGCAGGAGAATCCGACGCCCACCGAGGAGGAGGTGCGCTTCGGCATGGCCGGGAACCTCTGCCGTTGCACCGGCTGTCAGAACATCGTCAAGGCTGTGCTGGCCGCCGCCCATGAGTTGAACAGCGTCAAGGAGGCCGCGGAATGAAGGACCTTCCCGACAGCGCGGAACGCCGCGCGAACATCAAGGGGCTGGGCTGCGCCCGCAAGCGCGTCGCGGATGCGCGCTTCACGCAGGGCAAGGGCAATTATGTCGACGACATCAAGCTGCCCGGCATGCTGCTCGGCGATTTCGTCCGCTCGCCCTATGCCCATGCCCGCGTGAACTCCATCGACGCTTCGGCCGCGCTGGCGCTGCCGGGCGTCGTGGCGGTGCTGACCGCGAAGGATCTGGAGCCGCCGAGCCTGCACTGGATGCCGACGCTCGCGGGCGACAAGCAGATGGTGCTGGCCGATGGCAAGGTGCTGTTCCAGGGCCAGGAGGTGGCCTTTGTCATCGCCACCGACCGCTACATCGCCGCCGACGCGGTAGAGCTGGTCGAGGTGGATTACGATGACCCGCCGGTCGTCGTCGATCCGTTCAAGGCCGAGGCCTCCGACGCATCGGTGCTGCGCGAGGAGCTGGCGGGCGTGACCGAGGGCGCGCATGGCCCGCGGCGGCATCACAACCATATCTTCACCCGGGAACAGGGCGATGCGGCTGGCGCGATGGCGGCCATCGACGGGTCGGACGTGATCGCCGATGAGACGATCTGTTACCACCGCACCCATCCCTGCCCGCTGGAAACCTGCGGCTGTGTGGCGTCGATGGACAAGGTCAACGGCAAGCCCACCGTCCACGGCACCTTCCAGGCGCCGCATGTGGTGCGCACGGTCGCCTCGCTGCTGTCGGGGATCGACGAGCACAATATCCGCGTGGTCAGCCCCGATATCGGCGGCGGCTTCGGCAACAAGGTGGGGGGTCTATCCCGGCTATGTCTGCTCCATCGTCGCGACCATCGTCACCGGCAAGCCGGTGAAATGGGTCGAGGACCGGATGGAGAACCTGATGGCCACGGCCTTTGCCCGCGACTACTGGATGAAGGGGCGGATCGGGGCCACGAAGGACGGGCGGATCACGGGCCTTCATGCCCATGTTGCCGCGGATCATGGCGCGTTCGATGCCTGCGCGGACCCGACCAAGTTTCCCGCCGGTTTCTTCCACATCTGCACCGGCAGCTATGACATTCCCGTGGCCTATTGCGCGGTCGATGGCGTCTATACCAACAAGGCGCCAGGCGGCGTGGCCTATCGCTGTTCGTTCCGGGGGACGGAGGCGGCCTATTTCATCGAGCGGATGATCGAGATCCTCGCGATCAAGCTGGGGATGGATGCGGCCGAGTTGCGCCGCATCAACTTCATCAGGGCGGAGCAGTTCCCCTATACCTCGGCGCTGGGCCGGGAATACGACACGGGCGATTATCACACCGCCTGGGACAAGGCGCTGAAGGCGGTGGATTACCAGGGCCTGCGCCGCGAACAGGCCGACCGGGTCGAGGCGTTCCGGCGGACAAGATCACCATCGAGGAGGGCGACACCGACACCGCGCCCTGTGGTCCGGGCATCTACGGCTCGCGCTCGCCCCACGTCGCGGGGGCGGCGACTGCCATGGCGGGGCGCAAGATCCGCGCCAAGGCGCAGATGATCGCGGCCTGGCTGCTGGAGGTGCATGACAACGATCTGGAATGGGACGTGGACCGTTTGGTGGTCAGGGGCGCGCCCGAGCGATTCAAGACCATGGCCGAGATCGCCCATGCCGCCTACAACCCGGCGATCCCGGGGGGCGAGCCGGGTTGGAGGCGGTCAGCCATTACGACCCGCCCAACATGACCTACCCCTTCGGCGCCTATATCTGCGTGATGGAGATCGACACGGATACCGGCGAGCACGAAATCCGCCAGTTCTGCGCGCTGGACGATTGCGGCACGCGGATCAACCCGATGATCATCGAAGGGCAGGTCCATGGCGGGCTGACCGAGGCGCTGGCGATCGCCATGGGACAGGAGATTGCCTATGACGACATGGGCAATGTGCGGACCGGCACGCTGATGGAGTTCTTCCTGCCGACCGCGTGGGAGACGCCCAATTACCAGACCGACTGGACCGAAACCCCCAGCCCGCACCATCCGATCGGGGCCAAGGGCGTGGGCGAAAGGCCGAATGTCGGGGGCGTTCCCGCGTTTTCCAATGCCGTCCACGACGCCTTCCGCGTCTTCGGCCTGACCCAGACCCATATGCCGCATGACAATTGGCGGATCTGGCGGACGGCGCGCGATCCGGGACTGCACGGATGAGGCGGGCGGTTCTTCTGGCGGCCGTGCTTGCCGCCGCCCCGGCGCTGGCGCAGCACGCCCATCACCAGCATGGCGCGGCCGGGGGAGACAGCCCCTCGACCGCCGCCTATCGCGCGGCGAATGACCGGATGCATGCGCAGATGGAGATCCCCTTTACGGGGGATGCCGATATCGACTTCGTCCGGGGCATGATCCCCCACCACCGGGGCACCATCGACATGGCGCGCGTGGTGCTGGAATTCGGCGAGAACCCCGAGATCCGGGTGTTGGCCGAGGGGATCATCGCCGCGCAGGAGGAAGAGATCGCGCAGATGCGCGCCTGGCTGGAAAAGAACGCGGGCCATTGACCGGCGGGGCCGCGGCGTTGCAGGCGCAGCTTTCCGGGGCGGGCTATGTCGCCTCGGACGAATTGGCCATGGCGCTTTACCTTGCGCCGGAACTGGAACGGCCGCTGCTGCTGGAGGGTGCGGCCGGGGTCGGCAAGACCGAGGTGGCCAAGATCTGCCGGCGCTGAAATCGGCGCCGCTGATCCGGCTGCAATGCTATGAGGGGCTTGAGCCGCGGCTGGCGGCGCAGATCGTGGGCTTCGTGCAGGCGCTCAGGCGCGAGGATCTGGACAAGGTGCCGGACGCGGCCGAGACGCTGGATTTCGCCGCGGCCGTTTCGGGGCTGGGGGTGGCGGACCTGACCGACGATCCGGGGACGCTTCAGGCGGCCCTGGTCACGCTGCTGAAGACGCAGGCCGACCGGGCGCGGGTGCCGAGCGAGGTGGCGCAGCCGCTGGCGAGGGATGGCTGGTGGGTGCGCGCGTCGCGCGGCTGGAGCGCACCGATCTGCGCGATCTGGTCAGCCCCGAGGATATCGCGGAGGCCGAGGCCACCGCGCGGCGCATCGCGCAGGCGATCCGCGACCGCCGTGCGCGCCGGCTCAGGGCCGACCGGCGGGGGGCGCGGCTGGATCTGCGCCGCATCGCGCGCCTCGGTCGCGACGGGGGGCGAGCCGCTGCGGCTGTTCCGCCGCGCCCGGCCCGACCGGCCCGCCAATATCGTTGCGCTGTGCGACGTGTGGGGCTTGATGACGGTCTGTGCCCGCGTTTTCCTGTCCTTCCTCAAGGGGCTGATCGGCGCAATTCCCGGGGCCGACGCCTACCTCTTTCACACCCGCCTCGTGCGAATCACCGACGCGCTGCGCGATCCCGACCCGTTGCGCGCGATCAACCGGCTGAGCCTGATGGCGCAGGGCTTCGGCGGGGGGACGCGGATCGGCGGGGCGTTGGCGGCGTTCAACCGGGGCCATGCCAGGGCGCGGGTCAATGGGCGGTCGGTCGCGATCGTGCTGTCGGACGGCTATGACACCGATCCGCCGGGGATGATCGGCGCGGAACTCGCGCGGCTGAGGAAGCGCGGCTGCCGGATCGTCTGGCTGAACCCGCTGCTGTGCTGGCAGGGCTAGGAACCGGTCGCGCGCGGGATGGCGGCCGCCCTGCCCCGTCTGGACCATTTCGCGGCGGCCAACACGCTTGCGGCGCTGGCCGCGCTGGAACCGGAGCTTGCGCGGCTATGAAACCGATGAGACAGGACGACATCCTTGACCGCATCGCCGACCTGAAACGCGCAGGGACCGCCTTTGCGGTGGCGACCGTGGTGCGCACGGTACGCGCCACCGCGGCCAAGGCGGGCGCCAAGGCGGTGAACCTGCCCGACGGCACCGTGCAGGCCGGCTGGATCGGCGGCGGCTGTGCGCGGGGCGCGGTGATCCGGGCCGCCCGCGAGGCGCTGGCCGACGGCGCGCCGCGGCTGATCTCGGTCCAGCCCGAGGCGGCGCTGGCGCAAGGCGGTCTGGCCCCGGGCGAGACACGCGACGGCATCTGCTTTGCCCGCAACATGTGCCCGAGCCAAGGCATAATGGACATCTTCATCCAGGCCGTCATGCCCGCGCCCGATTGCGTGATCTGCGGCGCCTCGCCGGTGGCGGTCGCGCTGGTTGACCTGGCGGCGCGCGTGGGTTTTTCGGTCACCGCCTGCGCGCCCGCGGGGCTGGATCTGGGCGCCATCACGCCCGAGGAAATCGCGCTCTCGATCCTGGCCGAGATGATGGCCCTGCGCCGGGCGGGCCAGCGCGGGGGCTGAGGGGGATCAGGCGGTTTCGGCCAGACCTCCGATCAGGCAGAGATGCGCGACGATCTCTTCCACGCCCTGGCCATGGCGCAACGCGGCGAAGATGAACCGCTCCGGCCCCCGCATCCGTTTCGCGTCACGCCCCATCACCGCAAGATCGGCGCCGACATGGGGGCGAGGTCGGTCTTGTTGATGACGGGCAGGTCGGATTTGGTGATCGCCGGGCCGCCCTTGCGGGGGATCTCCTCGCCCGCGGCGACGTCGATCGCATGGACGGTCGGATCGGCCCGTTCCGGGCTGAAGGTGGCCGACAGGTTGTCGCCGCCCGGCTCGATCAGGATCACCTCAAGATCGGGGAAGCGGGCGGTCGGATCCGCGATGGCGGCGAGGTTGATCGAGGCATCCTCGCGGATCGCGGTATGGGGACAGCCGCCGGTTTCCACGCCCCTGATGCGTTCGGCGGGCAGCACCTGCATGCGCGTCAGCGCCTCGGCATCCGGGACCGCGCCGGAAGCGACGGCCGCTTCAAGCCCGTGGCTGCGGGCGAAGGCCCCGACCGAAGAGGCCGGGGACAGCCATTGCGCCAGTTTCAGGACTTGCGCGTCAGGGGGCATGGGCGTGGTTCCGAGCGTGGCCGTGGTCGTGATCGTGGCTGTGGGAATGGCCATCCGCGTGACCATGGGTCCGGCCATGGCCATAGGCGCCGCCTTCGGGCAGGAAGGGTTCCTCGACCTCGGTGATCTCGGCGCCGAGGCATCCCAGCATGTCGCGGATGACATGGTCGCGCTGGATCACGAGGCGGCCGGGGTCGATCTGGCAGGCGGTGTGGCGGTTGCCGACATGCCAGGCGATGCGCACAAGATCAGGGCCGGTCACTTCGTAAAGAGGTTCGCCGGCCGCGCGGATCTTGACCGTCAGCCCGTCCTCCAGCACCAGCACGTCGCCCTCGTTCAGCAAGGTGATCCTGGCCAGATCGACGAGGAAGGCCAGACCCCCGTCGCTGACCAGCCGCCAGCGCCGGAGGAATCTCTGGTCACAGGTCAGCGTCACGCAATCATCGGCCCGCCCGTCCACATTCAGGCGCCTCGCAGGCCACGGGCAGGGCGCTCATGGCAGGGTTCCGGCCCGAATGGGGCTCAGGAAAAGATGTCGCGGAAGACGTGGTCGGGGATCCCCTCGCGCGTGATGCCGAGCCGGGCAAGCTGGGCGTCGGTGCAGGCGTTGAGATTGTGGATCTCGCGCATCCGCGCGCGGCGTAGGGTATAGGCGTTGAAGCCCTGCCCCAGCCCCGCGAAGAACAGGTCTAGCCGTTCGGACATGCCCGCGGGCACATATTTCACCGTCATGAAAGGCGTCGCCATCGGAAACCTCATCGTATGTCACAAGAAGTTTCCCTCCCTTGATGGTCAACATAGGGTTCACGGGGCGCCCCGCCCCCTGCCGACTGGACATTCCCGCCATCGCCATGCTGCGTCGCAGCAATTTTGTGCGTCTGTTCCATTTTTCCCTCAGAACAGGAAGTAACGCTGCGTCATCGGCAGCACCTGGGCGGGCAGGCAGGTCAGCAATTCACCATCGGCCCGCACCTCGTAGGTTTCAGGGTTCACCTCGATCTGCGGGGTGGCGTCGTTCAGGATCGGGTCGCGCTTGCCGATGGTGCGGGTGTTCCTGACCGCGAGCGTCTGCGTAGCGAGCTCCAGTTTCCCGCCCACGCCCTCGGCCTGGGCGGCCTCGGACACGAAGATGACGGCGGAATTTTCCAGCAACCGGCCATAGGCACCGAACATGGGCCGGGTATAGACCGGCTGCGGCGTCGGGATCGAGGCGTTCGGATCGCCCATCTGCGCGCAGACGATGGTGCCGCCGATCAGCACCATTTCCGGTTTCACCCCGAAGAAGGCGGGGTTCCACAGCACCAGATCGGCGCGCTTGCCCACCTCGATCGAGCGGATCTCATGCGCGATGCCATGCGCGATG
>NZ_DSDD01000130.1:0-6876 GCF_011048875.1 Rhodovulum sp. | reverse complement strand
TGCCCGCCCAAGCCGCCCTGCCCCTGTTCGCCGCCCCCCTCGCCGAGGATGACCTGCTCGACCGGCTGCGGCTGATCCGCTCGCGCCGCGTCGGCGCGACGACCTATCACCGGCTCATGGCCGAGCACGGCACCGCACGGGCCGCGCTGGACGCCCTGCCCGACATCGCCCGCGCTGCCTGCGTCGACAACTACGAAACCTGCCCCGAAGGCGTCGCCCGCGCAGAACTGGCAAAGGGCCGCGCGCTGGGCGCTGTGCCGCTGGTCCATGGCGGACCGGGCTATCCGGCGGCGCTGGCCGATCTGCCCGACGCGCCCGCGATCCTCTGGGCGCTGGGCCGGACCGATCTGCTGGACCGGCCGATGGTGGCGCTGGTCGGCGCGCGCAACGCCTCGTCGCTGGGCACGCGCATGGCGCGCAAGCTGGCCGAGGGGCTGGCGGGTGCCGGCCATGTCGTCGTCTCGGGGCTGGCGCGCGGGATCGACCGGGCCGCGCATCTGGCCGCACTCGACACCGGCACCATCGCCGTTCTGGCAGGCGGGATCGACGTCGTCTATCCGACCGAGAACGAGGCGCTGTTCCACGACATCGGCGCCCGCGGCCTGCGCCTGTCCGAACACCCCGCCGGGCTGCAGCCCCAGGCCCGCCACTTCCCGCAACGCAACCGCATCATCTCGGGGCTCGCCCGCGCCGTGGTGGTGGTCGAGGCCGCGGCGCGCTCCGGCAGTCTCATCACCGCGCGGACCGCGCTCGATCAGGGGCGCGAGGTGCTGGCGGTGCCCGGCCACCCGTTCGACGCCCGCGCCGCGGGCTGCAACATGCTGATCCGCGATGGCGCGACGCTGGTGCGCGGCCCCGAGGACGTGCTCGAGGCGCTGGACGGCCAGCCGACCCGGCCCGTTCCCCGGCCCGCCGACACCGTGGCCCCCGCCCCCGCGCCCCGGCCCCGCGCCCGGATCACCGAGGTGCCCGAAACCCCCGCGGCAGCCCGCCGCGCGCCGCCCGCGGATCCGGCGGTGCTGCATGCCCGGATCCTCGACCGGCTGGGCCCCTCGCCGCTGGCCGAGGATCAGCTGATCCGCGACCTGAACCTGCCCGCGGGCCGCGTCGCCCCCGAACTCGTCACGCTGGAACTGGAGGGGCGGATCGCGCGCGCGCCGGGGGGGCTGATCTCGCGCCGCGACTGATCAGGCGGGGCCGCGGCCGTCCGGCGGGCTGCCGCGTGCCGCCACAGGCCCACATTGACATTCCGCCCCTGCCCCCCACATTTTCGCCCGCCAAGGCCACCCGCACCCAATCGTGGCCCGAGCCGAAAGGAATTCCATGCCCGTCGTCGTTGTCGAGTCCCCGGCCAAGGCCAAGACAATCAACAAGTATCTCGGTGACGACTACATCGTTCTTGCGTCCTACGGACATGTCCGCGACCTGCCGCCGAAGGACGGGTCGGTCGACCCCGACCACGGCTTCGAGATGAAGTGGGAGGTCGCCGCAGACTCGAAAAAGCACATCAAGGCGATCGCCGACGCGCTGAAGGACGACAATGCGCTGATCCTCGCCACCGACCCCGACCGCGAGGGCGAGGCGATTTCCTGGCATCTGGAAGAGGCCCTGCGCGCCCGCAAGGCCATCGGCAAGGATACCCAAGTCAGCCGTGTGGTCTTCAACGCGATCACCAAATCCGCCGTGACCGAGGCGATGAAGAACCCGCGCCAGGTGGACGAACCGCTGGTCCATGCCTATCTCGCGCGGCGCGCACTGGATTACCTCGTGGGCTTCAACCTCAGCCCCGTGCTCTGGCGCAAGCTGCCCGGCGCGAAATCGGCGGGCCGCGTGCAATCGGTCTGCCTGCGCCTGATCGTCGAGCGCGAAATGGAGATCGAGGCGTTCCGCGCCCGCGAATACTGGAGTGTCAAGGCGATCCTCGCCACCCCCCGCGGCCAGAGCTACGAGGCGCGCCTGGTCACGCTGGGGGGGCAGAAACTCGACAGGTTCGACATCGCCACCGAGACGGCCGCCGAACTGGCCGTGCAGGCGATCCATTCGCGCGACTTCACCGTGGCTTCCGTCGAGGCCAGGCCCGCCCAACGCAACCCCGCGCCGCCCTTCATGACCTCGACCCTGCAACAGGAGGCCAGCCGCAAGTTCGGCTTCGGCGCGCGCCAGACCATGCAGGCGGCGCAGCGGCTCTACGAGGCGGGGCACATCACCTATATGCGGACCGACGGCATCGACATGGCGCCCGAAGCGGTGATGGCCGCGCGCGATGCGATCAGGGACCGCTTCGGCGCCGATTACGTCCCGAAATCCCCGCGGATGTACAAGAACAAGGCCAAGAACGCGCAGGAAGCGCATGAATGCATCCGGCCGACCGAGATGACGCGCGACCCCTCCAGGCTGAACCTCACCGACGAGGATCAGCGCAGGCTCTACGACCTGATCTGGAAACGCACGCTGGCCTCCCAGATGGAGGCCGCGCGGCTGGAACGCACCACCGTCGAGGTGACCAGCGCCGATGCCCAGGTGGCCCTGCGCGCCACCGGCCAGGTGGTCCTGTTCGACGGCTTCCTGCGGATCTACGAGGAAGGCCGCGACGATGTCATCGACGACGAGGACGCCAACCGCCTGCCCCAGATCGCCCAAGGCGAACCGGCTCGCAAGGAACAGGTGACGCCCGAACAGCATTTCACCCAGCCCCCGCCGCGCTATACCGAGGCCACACTGGTCAAGCGGATGGAGGAACTGGGCATCGGGCGGCCCTCCACCTATGCCTCGATCGTCACGACCATCCAGGATCGCGGCTATGTCGTGAAGGACAAGAACCGCCTGATCCCCGAGGACAAGGGGCGGCTGGTGACGGCCTTCCTGTGCAACTATTTCAGCCGCTATATCGGCTATGAATTCACCGCCAATCTCGAGGACGAACTCGACGACGTGTCCGCGGGCAGCCGCGAATATCTTGATGTCCTGTCCCGCTTCTGGCGCGATTTCTCGGCCGCACTTGCCGAAACGGCGGATCTGCGCATTTCCGAGGTGCTGGAGAAGATCGACGAGGTTCTGGCCCCCCATCTCTACCCCCCGCGCGAGGATGGCTCCGACCCGCGCATCTGTCCCAGATGCGGGGTGGGACGGCTGACCCTCAAGACCGCGCGCTCGGGCGGGGCCTTCATCGGCTGCACGAATTACCCCGAATGCCGCTATACCCGCCCGATCTCCGCCCCCAATGGCGATGACGGCGCGGCCGAACTGGACGGCAAGGTTCTGGGCATCGACGAGGGCGAGCCGATCACCCTGCGCCATGGCCGCTTCGGCCCCTATGTGCAGAAGGGTGAACCGACCGAGGACCAGCCCAAGCCGCCCCGCGCCAGCCTGCCCAGGGGCTGGGCGCCCGAGGCGATGGATCTGGACAAGGCGCTGATGCTGCTGTCCCTGCCCCGCCCCATCGGCCCGCATCCCGAGGATGGCGAACCGGTCGAGGCCGGCATCGGCCGCTACGGGCCCTATGTCCGGCACGGCAAGACCTATGCCAACCTGCCCGAGGTGGACGAGGTTTTCACCATCGGCATGAACCGCGCGGTCGAGGTGCTGGCCCAGAAGAAATCCCGCGGCCGGGGCGCCACGACCGCCGCCCCCTTGCGCGAACTGGGCGAGCATCCCGAACAGGGCGGGCCGGTCAACGTGATGGCGGGCCGTTATGGCCCCTATATCAAGTGGGAAAAGGTCAACGCCACCCTGCCCAGGGGCATGGAACCCGAGGACGTGACGCTGGACCTTGCCGTGCAGATCATCGCCGAAAAGGCCGCGAAATCCGGCGGCAAGAAACCCGCGGCGAAGAAAGCCGCCGCGCCGAAGAAGACCGCCGCCAAGAAACCCGCCGCCACGAAGAAGGCCGCCACAACGAAGACCGCGGCGAAAAAGCCCCCCGCGAAGAAAGCCACCGGCTGACCGCCCCCGCCGCGCCGCGGCGCCAAGTTGACAGGGCGGGGCGGCGTCGCCACTACTCGGACCGACGGTTCAGAGGGGAGCGATCCATGAGCAAGGTATATGGCAGCGCCGCCGAGGCCCTGGACGGGCTTCTGTTCGACGGCATGTTCATCGCAGCGGGCGGCTTCGGGCTGTGCGGCATTCCCGAACTGCTGATCGACGCGATCAAGGCGGCGGGCACGAAGGATCTGACCTTCGCCTCGAACAATGCGGGCGTGGACGATTTCGGCATCGGCATCCTGCTGCAGACCCGGCAGGTCAGGAAGATGATCTCCTCCTATGTGGGCGAGAATGCCGAGTTCATGCGCCAATACCTGTCCGGCGAACTGGAACTTGAATTCAACCCGCAGGGCACGCTTGCCGAACGCATGCGCGCGGGCGGCTGCGGCATCCCGGGCTTCTACACCAAGACCGGCGTCGGCACCGTGATCGCCGAGGGCAAGGAACACAAGGAGTTCGACGGCCAGACCTATATCCTCGAACGCGGCATCGTGGCCGATCTGTCCATCGTCAAGGCGTGGAAGGCCGACACCACCGGCAACGCCGTCTTCCGCAAGACCGCGCGCAACTTCAACCCGCCCGCGGCGATGTGCGGGCGTGTCTGCGTGATGGAGGTCGAGGAAATCGTCGAACCCGGCACGCTCGACCCCGACAGGATCCACCTGCCCGGCATCTATGTGCACCGCCTGATCCAGGGCAGCCACGAAAAGCGCATCGAACAACGCACCACCCGCGCGGCGTAAGGAGGACATCATGCCCTGGGACCGCAACCAGATGGCGGCGCGTGCCGCGCAGGAACTCAAGGACGGGATGTATGTCAATCTCGGCATCGGCATCCCGACGCTGGTGGCCAATTACATCCCCGAGGGCGTCCATGTGACGCTGCAATCGGAAAACGGGATGCTGGGCATCGGCCCGTTCCCGACCGAGGACGAGGTCGATGCCGACCTCATCAACGCGGGCAAGCAGACCATCACCGAACTGCCCCATTCGGCCTATTTCGACAGCGCGCAAAGCTTCGGCATGATCCGCGGCGGCAAGGTCGCCATGGCGATCCTGGGCGCGATGGAGGTGGCCGAGAATGGCGACCTGGCGAACTGGATGATCCCCGGCAAGCTGGTAAAGGGCATGGGCGGCGCGATGGATCTGGTGGCCGGCGTCGGCCGCGTGGTCGTCGTGATGGACCACACCAACAAGGCCGGCGAATCGAAGGTGCTGAAAGCCTGCACCCTGCCCTTGACCGGCAAGGGCGTGGTGGACCGCATCATCACCAATCTGGGCGTGCTCGACGTGGTCGAGGGGGGCTTGCGGATCGTCGAATGCGCCGATGGCGTGACCGAGGACGAGCTGCGCGCCGCGACCGAGGCCGCCATCGTGAACTGACAGCCCGGCCGGGGGCCGCGGCCGTTGCCGAAACCGCAACAGCTTCAAAGAATCGCCCCAATCTGTTGCTATCCGCGCGGTGACATGACGATGAGCCGCCTCGCCCTTCCTGCCCCCCCGCACCCGTGGCGCGACCCGCTGCTGATGGCGGGCCTGCTGCTGCTGGTCATCGCCGGGCTGGCCGGGCTGGCCGCCGCGACCGGCTGGCAGGCGACGCGCGACCAGTTCCTGCGCCTCGGGGCGCTTCAGGTCGCGGCCCTTCTGGCGCTGTCGGCCCTCAACTACCTGATGCGCGCGCTGCGCTGGCATGTCTTCGGGCGCTGCGCGGGCCTGCCGCCCGGGCTGGTCCGCGACCTGCGCCATTATCTCGGCGGCTTCCTGATGAGCGTGACGCCCGGCCGCGTCGGCGAACTGGTGCGCATCCGCTGGATCCGGCGCGAGACGGCCCTGACGCTGGAACGCAGCGCGCCGCTTTTCCTGATGGACCGGGCGGGCGATCTGATGGCGATGGGGCTGCTGCTGGCCGGGACGCTGGCGCTCTCGACCAGCGGCATCGCCGGCGCGGCCCCGCTGGCGCTGATCGCGGTTCTCGCGGCGCTGGCGCTGACCCGCGCGCGGCTGCTGACTGCCCTGCTCACCCGTCTTTACCGCGTGATCGGGCTCTGGCCGCGGCTGTTCGGGCGGCTGCGGGCGATGACGCGGACGCTGGGGCAATTCTCGCATTCGGGCGTGCTGGCCGGCGCGGTCGCGCTGGGCCTGATCGGCTGGGCGGCCGAGGGCTATGCGTTCCACCTGCTGCTGGGCTGGATGGGCGCCGAGACCGGGCTCTGGACCGCGATGGCGATCTTCACCTTCGCCACGCTCGCCGGCGGGCTGACCGGGGCGCCGGGGGGCCTGGGCGGGGCCGAGGCCGCGATGATCGCGCTCCTGACCCTCGAAGGGGTGCCGCCCGAAACCTCGGTCGCGGCGACGGCGGTGATCCGGGTGACAACCCTGTGGTTCGCCGTCGGGATCGGGGCCATGGTCTTCCCGCTGGCGGAAAAGCTTTCGAAAAGGAACAGGCATGCAGTGGAGAACCGCTGATTACGCGGGCTGGGGCCGGGCGGTCCGGGCGCGCGGCACGCTGGCGCGGCCCGAACGGCTGGGCGCCCTTGCCGCGGCGCTGACCGCGCGGGGGCCTGCCATCGGCAATCGCCGCTCCTATGGCGATGCGGCGCTGAACGCGGGCGGCGCCGCGATCCAGATGACGCGGCTTGACCGGCTGCTGTCCTTCGACACTGAGACCGGCGTGATCGAGGCCGAGGCGGGCATCCCCATCGCCGAGTTGCTGCGCCTTTTCGCGCCCCGCGGCTGGATGCCGCCGGTGATGCCCGGCACCGGGTTCGCCACGCTGGGCGGCTGCATCGCCTGTGACGTGCACGGCAAGAACCACCATGGCGCGGGCAGCTTCGGTCAGCATGTGCTGGCCGTCACGCTGATGACCGATACCGGCCCGCGCGCGGTGACGCCCGG
>NZ_DSDD01000418.1:0-6882 GCF_011048875.1 Rhodovulum sp. | reverse complement strand
CTGAAATCTAAGGATGGAGGCCGATGCCGCAACCGGGAAATCACGTAAAAACCCGTCCAAAAGGACAGGTTGCGCTGGGAACGAACGTCGCGGTCGGCGCCGACCCCCTGCAGAAGACACTTGCTCGCGCGCTTGCGGCGCTGGACAGCCAAGCGATTCGGGTCACCAGAATCAGCAGCTTGTACCACACACCATGCTGGCCTCCGGGCAGCGGTCCCGATTTCGTGAATGCGGTGGCCGAGATCGAGACCACGCTGCCGCCCGACGCGATCCTCGCGCGCCTGCACGCGGTCGAGGCGACCTTTGGACGCGTGCGCCGCGACCGCTGGGGGCCGCGCCCCCTCGATCTTGACCTGCTCGCGCTGGGCGATCTGGTGCTGCCCGACGTGGAGACCCATACCCGCTGGCGCGACCTTCCCGCCGAGGAGCAGGCGACGCAGGCCCCCGACGGTCTGATCCTGCCCCATCCCCGCCTGCAGGACCGCGCCTTCGTGCTGGTGCCGCTGGCCGAGATCTCACCCGACTGGCGCCATCCGATCCTGGGGCGGACCGTGCGCCAGATGCTGGCGGCCCTGCCCGCGACGGAAAAGGCCGCGATTGTTCCGATTTCGGGGCCGTGGGAGAGTCTTTCCGCCCTTGTCAAGTCATTTGAGACCCAATAGAAGGGGGCTTCAATCTCCCAGGGATCGGAGTGCGCCATGGCCCGCGTGACGGTAGAAGATTGCGTTGACAAGGTTCCGAACCGGTTCGAACTGGTTCTGCTCGCGTCGCACCGGGCGCGCGAGATCGCGGCCGGCAGCGCGCTGACCATCGACGACGACAACGACAAGAACCCCGTCATCGCGCTGCGCGAAATCGCCGAGGAAACCCAGTCGGCCGACGAGCTGCGCGAGCGGATGATCGAGGCCAACCAGACCCAGATCGAGGTTGACGAGCCCGAAGAGGATTCCATGGCGCTGCTGATGGGCGGCGGAATGCCCGACCGTCCGTCGGATGACGACATGTCGGAAGAGAAGCTGCTGCGCGCCCTGATGGAAGCGCAGGCACAGCGTTGACCCCCGGGGCGCGCCCCTTGCTGCGCCCCCCTGGATTGGCCGCCGGATGATCGACGTCGAAGACCTGATCTCGCTGGTGCGCAACTACAATCCCAGAACCGACGAGGATCTGATCCGTCGCGCCTATGCCTACGGGCGCGAGATGCATGCCGGTCAGCTGCGCCGCTCGGGCGAGGAATATTTCACTCACCCTGTTTCGGTCGCCGCGATCCTGACCGAACAACGGCTGGACGACGCCACGATCATCACCGCGCTTCTGCACGACACGATCGAGGACACGAAATCCACCTATTCCGAGGTCGCGCGGCTGTTCGGCGACGAGGTCGCGGAACTGGTCGATGGCGTGACCAAGCTGACCAACCTGCAGCTGTCCTCTTCCGCGACCAAGCAGGCCGAGAATTTCCGCAAGCTGTTCATGGCGATGTCCAAGGATCTGCGGGTGATTCTGGTGAAGCTCGCCGACCGGCTGCACAACATGCGCACGATCAAGTCGCTGCCGCATGAAAAGCAGGTCCGCAAGAGCCACGAGACGATGGACATCTTCGCGCCGCTTGCCGGCCGGATGGGCATGCAGTGGATGCGCGAGGAACTGGAGGATCTGGCGTTTCGCGTGCTGAACCCCGAGGCGCGCAACTCGATCATGCGCCGCTTCATCACGCTGCAGCGCGAATCGGGCGACGTGATCCAGAAGATCACCCAGGACATCCGCAAGGAACTGGAACGCGAGGGGGTGGAGGCCGATGTCTTCGGCCGCGCCAAGAAGCCCTATTCCATCTGGCGCAAGATGGAAGAGAAGCAGCAGGGCTTCTCGCGGCTGTCCGACATCTACGGTTTCCGCGTCATCACCGAGACCGAGGGCGATTGCTACCGGGTGCTGGGCGCGATTCATCGCCGCTGGCGCGCGGTGCCGGGCCGGTTCAAGGACTATATCAGCCAGCCCAAGTCGAACGGCTACCGCTCGATCCAGACCACCGTCTCGGGCCGCGACGGCAAGCGAGTCGAGGTGCAGATCCGCACCCGCCAGATGCACGAGGTGGCCGAGGCGGGCGTCGCGGCGCACTGGTCCTATCGCGACGGTGTCCGGGCCGAGAACCCCTTTGCGGTCGATCCGGCCAAGTGGCTGGCATCCCTGACCGAACGCTTCGAGAATGCCGAGGATCACGATGAGTTCCTCGAGCATGTCAAGCTGGAGATGTATACCGACCAGGTGTTCTGCTTCACGCCCAAGGGCGATGTGATCAAGCTGCCCCGGGGGGCGACCCCGCTGGACTACGCCTATGCGATCCATACCCGGATCGGGGATTCTTGCGTCGGCGCCAAGGTGGACGGCATCCGCGTGCCGCTGTGGACGCGGCTGAAGAACGGGCAATCGGTCGAAATCATCACCGCCGAGGGCCAGCGTCCGCAGGCGACCTGGATCGACATCGTGGTGACGGGACGGGCCAAGGCCGCGATCCGCAAGTCGCTGCGCGAGGAAGATCGCGAGCGTTACATCAAGCTTGGCCGCGAACTGGCGCGGGTGGCCTTCGACCATGTGGGCAAGCGGTCGACCGAAAAGGCGCTGAGGACGGCCGCGCGCAGCTTCGGGCTCAGTGGCGCGGGCGAACTGCTGGCCCGGCTCGGTTCGGCCGAATTGCGCGCCCAGGACGTGGTCGAGGCGCTTTATCCCGAACTCGCCACCGCCCGCGGCGACGAGATCGACGCAAGCCGCGCGGTGGTGGGCCTGTCGCCCGACGAGACCTTTGCGCGCGCGCCCTGCTGCCAGCCGGTGCCGGGTGAGCGGATCGTGGGCATCACCTGGCGCGGGCGCGGCGTGGTGGTGCATGCCATCGACTGCCCGGTGCTGGAAAGGTTCGAGGACCAGCCCGACCGCTGGATCGACCTGCACTGGCATTCGGGCAAGCACCCGGCGGTGCACAGCGTCGGGCTTTACATCACGATCCGTAACGATGCGGGCGTGCTGGGGCGCATCTGCACCCTGATCGGAGAACAGAAGGCCAATATTTCCGACATGGAATTCGTCGACAAGAAGCCGGATTTTTACCGTTTGCTGATTCAGGTTGACCTGCGGGACGTCGAACATCTTCACACCGTGATGACCGCCCTTGAGGCGGAAAGCGATGTCGCCGAGATAGAACGGTATCGGAACCCCGAGCGCGCCGAGTGACGGCCGCCCGCACACAAGGACGACCGGCTTGGTGTTCAAGCGCCGCGACAAGCGAAAGTTCGGCCGGATCATGCTGGACAGCGTCTATCCGCGCGGCGGATGGGGGCGGGCGCTGTACTATATCACCCATCGGGTGCGCCGCCTTCCGGACACGCCGCAAAAGATCGCGCGGGGCATCTTCGCGGGGGTCTTCGTCAGCTTCACGCCGCTTTACGGGCTGCACTTCTTCCTCGCCGCCCTGATCGCCTGGGGGCTGCGCGGCAACATCCTGGCTGCGCTGCTGTCCACGCTCTTCGGCAACCCGCTGACCTATGTGCCGATCGCGATGGTCTCTCTGAAGACCGGGCATTTCCTGCTTGGCAGCCGCTTCGACGAACCCAGCGAGACCACGCTGGTCGCCAAGTTCCGCGGCGCGGGCGAGGATCTTATGGACAATCTCGTGGCGGTCTTCACCGGGGCCGAGGCGAACTGGGCCAGGCTGGGCCAGTTCTATCACGAGCTGTTCCTGCCCTATCTGATCGGCGGGATCGCGCCGGGGATTGCCGCGGGGCTGGTGGCCTACTACCTCAGTGTTCCGGTGATCACCGCATACCAGAATCGCCGCCGCGGGCGGCTGAAGGAGAAACTGGCCGAACTGCGCCAAAAGGCGGGCACGGCCGACGACCGGCCCTGAGGCCGGGCAGGGAACAAGGGGGCAAGGACATGGCGGACGGCACGCATCTTCGGCTGGGCGTGAATATCGACCACGTGGCGACCGTCAGGAACGCCCGCGGGTCGGCCTATCCCGATCCGATCCGGGCGGCGAAACTGGCCGAGGAGGCGGGCGCCGACGGCATCACGGCCCATCTGCGCGAGGATCGCCGGCATATCTCGGATGCCGATATCGACGGGTTGATGGCCGCGCTGAGGGTGCCGCTGAACCTGGAAATGGCCGCCACCGACGAGATGCAGGCGATCGCGCTGCGGCATCGGCCGCACGCGGTCTGCCTTGTGCCCGAAAAGCGCGAGGAACGCACCACGGAAGGCGGGCTGGATGTTGCGCAGGACGAGAACCGGCTCGCGCATTTCATTGCGCCGCTGCGCGATGCGGGCTGCCGGGTGTCGATTTTCATTGCCGCCGATCTTGCCCAGGTCGAGGCCGCGGCCCGGATCGGCGCGGCGGTGGTCGAACTGCATACCGGCGCCTATTGCGACCTGCATGCCGAAGGACGCTTCGACGAGCGCGACGTCGAACTCGCGCGGCTGCGCGCCATGGCCGCGCATGCCGACAAACTGGGGCTGGAGGTTCATGCCGGTCACGGGCTGACCTATGACACCGTCGGCCCCGTCGCGGCCTTTCCGCAGGTCAGGGAACTGAATATCGGCCATTTCCTGATCGGCGAGGCGATCTTCCTCGGCCTTGGCCCCGCCATCGCCGAGATGCGCCGGTGCATGGACGAGGCGCGGACGTGACCGCAGGCGCTGCCCGATGATCCTCGGCATCGGCACCGATCTGGCCAATATCGAGCGGGTCCAGCAGACGCTGGCGCGTTTCGGTGACCGTTTCCGCAACCGGGTCTTCACCGAGGCCGAGCAGCAGAAGGCCGAGCGCCGCGCCGATGTGGCTGGCACCTATGCCAAGCGCTGGGCCGCCAAGGAGGCCTGTTCCAAGGCGCTGGGCACCGGGCTGCGCATGGGCATCGCCTGGAAGGACATGTCGGTGGCCAATCTCGAGACCGGCCAGCCGGTGATGCGGCTGACCGGCTGGGCGGCCGAGCGACTGGCCGAGATGACGCCCGGGGGCCACGAGGCGATCGTGCATGTCTCGCTGACCGACGATCACCCCTGGGCGCAGGCCTTCGTGGTGATCGAGGCGCGTCCCTGCCCGTGACGGCGGCCGGGGTCGGGCCGTCGCCTTGACAGCCCCGGCCCGCCCGCGCATGAAGCGGGGGCTGACACAAGGGGCAGGACCGGACAGATGGCGAAAGCGGGCGACAAGAAGGATGGCGGTCTGGTCGAGACGATCAAGACCATCTTCTGGGCGCTGCTGATCGCGGGGATCTTCCGCACCCTGTTCTTCCAGCCGTTCTGGATCCCCTCGGGCAGCATGAAGGACACGCTGCTGATCGGCGATTTCCTGTTCGTCAACAAGATGGCCTATGGCTATTCGCGCTATTCCTGCCCGTTCTCGATGTGCCCCTTCGAGGGTCGGCTCCTCGCCTCGGAACCCGAACGCGGCGATGTCGTGGTGTTCCGCCATCCGGTGAACGGATCGGATTTCATCAAGCGGCTGATCGGGATGCCCGGCGACACGGTGCAGATGCGTGAGGGGTTGCTCTATCTCAACGGCGCCCCGGTCGATGTGAAACCCGCAGGCCGGTTCGAAGAGGTCTATGACCGCCAGGGGCCGATGGGCTATTATCCGCAATGCGAGAACGCGCCGGTGGGCGAGGGCGGCACCTGCACCAAGTCGCGCTATCGTGAAACGCTGCCCGGCGGGGCGTCGCACAACATCCTGAACATTCGCGACGGGTTTTTCTCGGACAACACGCCGCTCTTTACCGTGCCCGAGGGGCATTACTTCTTCATGGGCGACAACCGCGACAACAGCCAGGACAGCCGCTATGCGCGCGCCAATGGCGGGGTCGGCTTCGTGCCGGCCGAGAACCTGATCGGGCGCGCGGACCGGGTGATGTTCTCGTCCGCGGGGCGGTCGCTTTTCTTCGTCTGGACCTGGCGGCCCGACCGGTTCTTCAAGAAGATCGAGTGAGTCGCGTGAAGCTGTCGGCCGAACTTGCCGCGTTCAGCGGACGCCTGGGCCACAGCTTTGCCCGGCCCGAACTGCTGTTGCGCGCGCTGACCCATTCCTCGCTGTCCAGCCCGACCCGGCCGGACAACCAGCGGCTGGAATTCCTGGGCGACCGGATCCTGGGCTTGGTGATGGCCGAGGCGCTGTTGCTGGCCGACAAGGGCGCGACCGAAGGCCAGCTTGCGCCACGGTTCAATGCGCTGGTCCGGCGCGAGACCTGCGCCGATGTCGCCCGCGAGATCGGGTTGGGCGACGTGCTGAAACTCGGCCGGTCCGAGATGATGTCGGGCGGACGGCGCAAGGAGGCGCTGCTGGCCGATGCGATGGAGGCGGTGATCGCCGCGGTCTATCGCGACGCGGGCTTCGAGGCGGCGCGCGATCTGGTCCTGCGGCTATGGGGGACGCGGATCGGCGCGGTCGAGCCCGACGCCCGCGATGCCAAGACCGCGTTGCAGGAATGGGCCCAGGCCCGCGGCCTGACCCCGCCGCATTATGTCGAGATCGCCCGTGAAGGCCCCGACCACGCCCCGGTCTTCACGATCGCCGCGCGGCTTTCGACCGGCGAGGAGGCGCAGGCCACTGCAGGCGCCAAGCGCCAGGCGGAACAGGCCGCCGCCAAGGCGCTGCTCGATCGGATTGGCAGGGACGAGGGCTAGAGTCGACCGCGACCAAGTTGAATCTTTGGGATTCACATTCGGGGTGATTTCTGATTCATGCTGACTGCCGGGAAGGAGGCGGCATGGATGGGGAAACCGTATTCTTCTGATTTGCGCCAGCGGTTTGTGGCCGCTCTGGATGAAGGCATGTCGGCCAGTGCTGCGGGCCGCAGGATGCGGATTGCGCGCGCGACAGCCGTCAGGTGGGCCGCCACG
>NZ_DSDD01000489.1:0-6924 GCF_011048875.1 Rhodovulum sp. | reverse complement strand
TCGGATTGGCGGGCGAGGCGACCAGCAGCCCGTCGAGATCGGTGGGCAGATCCGCGGGCACCGGCTGATAACGGTGCTGCGCCTCGGTGCCGATCATCACGGTTTGCAGCCCCAGCGCCTGAAGGATCGCCTTGTAGGACGGATAGCCCGGCGCGCCGATCCCCACCCGCGCGCCCACGTCGAACAGCGCGGTGAAGGCCAGCGTGAAGCCGCCCGACGAGCCCGGCGTGATCACCACCCGCTCGGGGTTCAGATCGACGCCATACCAGTCGCCGTAAAGCCGCGCGATGCGGGCGCGCAGCGCGGGCAGGCCCAGCCCCACGGTATAGCCGAGCGGCCCCGTCTCCATCGCCTGCGCCAACTCAGCCCGCGCAGCGGCGGGGGCAGGCGTGCCGGGCTGGCCGACCTCCATATGGATGATGTGCCGGCCCGCGGCCTCGGCCCGGGCGGCGGCGGCCATCACGTCCATCACGATGAAGGGATCGACATCGCCGCGGCTTGAAACCCTCATGCCCGACTCCTTAGGGTGCCTGTGATGCAGGCTTTCTTCCAGCGCGGGGGAACAACGTCAATGGCAGCCATCCGGCATGTCCTCGGGCTGGCGCTGGCGCTGACGCTTGCCCTTGCCCCGCTTGTCGCCCGCGCGCAGGGCCTGATCCGTGATGCCGAGATCGAACATGCGCTGCGCCAGCTTGCCCAGCCGCTGGCCGCCGAGGCGGGGATCAGCCCCTCGGCGCTGCGCGTCCTGCTGATCGCGGATGACAGGCTGAACGCCTTTGTCGCCGACGGACAGACGATCCTGATCAATTCGGGGCTGGTTCTGCGGCTGGAAAGCGCCGCCCAGCTTCAGGCGGTGATCGCGCACGAGATCGCGCATATCGCGAACGGCCATATCACCCGCAGGCTGACGAACATGCGCAGCGCGCAATCGGCCGCGGCCTTGGGGCTGATGATGTCGCTGGCGATGGGGGCGGCCACCGGCAGCGGCGAGGCGAGCACGGGGCTGGTCATGGGCACGGCCTCGTCGGCGCAACGATTGTTCTTTGCCCATACCCGCGCAGAGGAAGCCTCGGCCGATCAGGCCGGGCTGCGCTACATGGCAAGGGCGGGTGTCGATCCGCAGGCGATGGTTGAGGTGCTGGAACTGTTCCGCGGCCAGGAGGCGCTGAGTTCAAGCCGCCAGGACCCCTATGTGCGCACCCACCCGTTGACCGCCGAGCGCATTCGCGCACTGAAGGGATATGCCGCGGCCTATGGCGGGCAGGCTACGGGCAACGAGACGGCGGAATACTGGTTCGCCCGCGCCAAGGGCAAGCTGGGGGCATTCCTGCAGAACCCGCGCTACACGCTCCGGCGGGCCGAGCGCGACCAGAGCACGATCGGGATGATGCGCCGTGCCGTCGCCCATCACCGCACTCCCGCCCCCGACAAGGCGCTGGCCGAGATGGAAAGGCTTGAGGCGGCGCGGCCGAACGATCCCTATGTGCATGAGCTCAAGGGCCAGATCCTGCTGGAATCCCGCCGCGTTGGACCCGCGGTCAATGCCTATGCCCGCGCCGCCGCGCTTGCCCCGAACGAGCCCCTGATCCTTGCAGGCCATGGCCGCGCGCTTCTGGCGCTGGAAACCGCCGAGGGCAACCGGCAGGCGCTGGCGGTGCTGGAACGGGCGCGCGGCCGCGATCCCTACGATCCACGCATGCTGCGCGATCTGGCGCTGGCCTATGCGCGGGCAGGAAATAACGGCATGGCCTCGGTCGCGACGGCCGAACGCTATGCGCTGGGCGGGCGGATGGACACGGCCGCAACGCACGCGACGCGAGCGGCGGGGCTGTTGCCGCGCGGCTCGCCCGGATGGTTGCGGGCGCAGGACGTGCTGAGTGCCGCCGAAAGCGCGGGGCGCAAGCGGTGAGGGTTGGGCTTGCGCTGGCGCTTGCCGTCCTGCCCCTGGCTGCTGCGGCATCGGGTCTGGACCCCGCGGCACGGGCGGCCTTTCACGCCGAGATCCGCGCCTATCTGCTGGAGCATCCCGAACTGATCGACGAGGTGCTGGTCGAGGCCGAGCGGCAGCGGCAGGCAGACGCCGTCTCGGGCGATCTTGCCCTGATCGAGGCGCATCGCGCCGTATTGTTCGACGCCTCGGACGACTGGACCGGCGGCAACCCCGAAGGCGATGTGACGGTGGTGGCCTTTGTCGATTACGCCTGCGACCGCTGCGGTCCCGCGCTGGCGGCGGCCCGCGCGCTGGCGGCCAGCGATCCGGGCCTGCGCCTTGTGGTCAAGGACGCGCCCGGCCCGGGTGGAGAGTCCGCCGCGCGGTTTGCCCGGGCGGTGCTGGCGCTGGCCGGGCCCGACGCCTATGCGCGCGCGCAGGACGCGCTGTTTGCGGCACCGGAGATGCAGCCTGACACGCTGGACGGAATCGCCCGCGCGCTGGGACTCGACCCCGCGGCGGTCGCCGACCGGATGGCCGATCCCGGGATCGCGGCCGCCCTTGCCGTCAACCGCGCGCTTCTGGATGCACTCGACCTTGGGACGGCGCCTGCCTATGTGTTCGAGCGCAGCCTTGTGCGGGGCGATCTGCCCGAGGTGGCGCTGGCCGCCATCGCGCAGGCGATGCGCCGCAAGAATTGAGCCGAACGGTCGAAAATGACCATTGGCCTGCGCCGCGCGATGTGCTGCAACGGGAACGACCCGGAAATGGAGATTGCCAGATGACCCGCCTGCCCGCCGCCGCCCTGCTGAGCCTTGGCCTTGCCCTGCCCGCCCAGGGCTTCGACCTTGCCGCGATGTCCGAGGCCGAGCGCGAGATGTTCCGCGCAGAGGTGCGCAGCTACCTGATGGAGAACCCCGAGGTCCTGATGGAGGCGATCGGCGTGCTGGAACAGCGCCAGGCCGAGGCGCAGACGGCGAATGACGAGGCGCTGGTCCGGGTCAACGCGGCCGAGATCTTCGAGGACGACCATTCCTGGGTCGGTGGCAATCCCGAGGGTGACATCACGCTGGTCGAGTTCGTCGATTACCGCTGTGGCTATTGCCGCCGTGCCCATGACGACGTGGCCGAACTGGTCTCCAGCGACGGGAATATCCGCCTGGTGATGAAGGAATTCCCGATCCTGGGCGACCAGTCGGTGCTGTCCGCCCGCTTCGCCGTGGCGACGCTGCAGATCGCCGGACCGGATGCCTACGAGCGGGCGCATGACGCGCTGATCAACTTCCGCGGCAACATCACCGAGGAAAGCCTTGCGCAGCTTGCGGCCACTCTGGGGCTGGACGGCGCCGCCATCATGGAGCGCATGAATTCGCCCGAGGTCGACGCGGTGCTGGCCGCGAACCAGAGCCTTGCCCAGCGGCTGCAGATCTCGGGCACGCCGACCTTCATCCTCGGGCCGCAGATGCTGCGGGGCTACATGCCGCTGGAAGGGATGCGCCAGGTCGTGGCCGGGCTCCGCGAGAACTGATCCCCGGCGCCCGCAGCGGGGGCGGGCCGGGACCATCCGCTTCTCCTGACAGCGGTCGTGGGATCGTGGCAGGCGGCGGGCGTTACTCCGCCGCCTCCGCCTCCGATGCGGCGCGGGCGGCCTCGATTTCGGCGGCCTTGCGTTCCACCTGCTCGACGATGTGCTCGATCATCTGGTCACTCGCGATCCGGTGATCCTGCTTGCCGGCGAGATAGACCATGCCATGCCCGGCCCCGCCGCCGGTGAAGCCGACATCGGTCATCAGCGCCTCGCCCGGGCCGTTCACCACGCAGCCGATGATCGACAGGCTCATCGGGGTCTTGATGTGTTCCAGCCGCTTTTCCAGCACCTCGACGGTCTTGATCACGTCAAAGCCCTGCCGCGCGCAGGAGGGGCAGGAGATGATGTTGACGCCGCGATGGCGCAGGCCCAGCGATTTCAGGATCTCGAAGCCGACCTTGACCTCTTCGACCGGGTCGGCCGAGAGCGAGACGCGGATCGTGTCGCCGATCCCCGACCACAGCAGGTTGCCCAGCCCGATGGCCGACTTGATCGTGCCTGACACGAATCCGCCCGCCTCGGTGATGCCCAGATGGATCGGCGCATCCGTCGCCTCGGCAATGCCCTGATAGGCGGCGGCGGCAAGGAAGACGTCGGACGCCTTCACGGAAATCTTGAACTCGAAGAAATCATTGTCCTCGAGAATGCGGATATGGTCGAGCGCGCTTTCGACCATCGCCTCAGGGCAAGGCTCGCCATACTTGTCGAGAAGGTGCTTTTCCAGCGAGCCCGCATTCACCCCGATCCGCATCGAACAGCCGTGATCGCGGGCGGCCGCGATGACCTCGCGCACGCGTTGCTCGTCGCCGATATTGCCCGGGTTGATCCGCAGGCAGGCCGCGCCCGCCTCGGCCGCCTCGATGCCGCGCTTGTAGTGGAAATGGATGTCGGCCACGATCGGCACCGGGCTTTCGGCGACGATCTCCTTCAGCGCCCTGGACGACCCCTCGTCAGGGATCGAGATGCGCACGATATCGGCGCCCGCCTCGGCCGCGCGCTGGACCTGCTCTATCGTGCCGCGGATGTCGGTGGTGACCGTGTTGGTCATGGTCTGAACGGAGATCGGCGCGGCGCCCCCTACGGCAACGGAGCCCACATGGATCTGGCGGGACTTGCGGCGTTCGATATGGCACCAGGGGCGCACGGCATGCAGCGACATCGGGTTATCCTGTCCGCGGAGAGAGTGATTTCGCTCCATGGATAAAGGATTGGCCGAGTCGCCGCAACGCGCCCTGATGCGCGGGCGTCATTCGGTCCCGCTGCCGTCCCCGTTCATCGCAAGGGCCACCGCCAGATCGGGATCGGCGCCGACATTGGCGATCTGGAACCGCTCGGTCAGCGCCTCGGCGGACAGTTCGACATTCCGGGCGACCTGGGCGCCGGGGGCGGCCGGGCCGTAGGTCTGGCCGTTCACCGCGAAATAGACGGCCCCCGAATTGCCCGCCCGCAGCCGCGCCGGCTGGTCGGTGTCGGGCAGGACATAGCGTTCGCCCGCATCGAGGATCTTTTCCAGCAGGACCGATCCATCCGCCGCCGACACCCGGACCCAGGCGGGGCGGACCGCGATGATCGCCACCTCGGGCAATTGCGACTCGGCCACGACCTGCACCTGACCGGGCTTGGCGGGTTCGGGTCGCTCGGCAGAGCTGTCCGAGGCAAACCGCTGTTCGGCCGGGCGCCCGGCGACCAGAACCCCGACCTCGCCCGGATCGAGCGTGGCGATGGGGCCATCGCGCGGCACCAGGACGGGACGGTCCAGCACCTGCGGGCGGTAGAGCCGATCCAGCGCCTCGGTCGTGGGCGGGGTCATCGGCGCTTCGGCCAGAACGGCCCCGTCGGTCGTGGCCAGCGGGTCCACATCGGCCAGAAGCCCGGGCTGGTGGTCGAGCGGGGCCAGCTTGACCTGCTGGATCTGCTGCAACACCGACCAGCCGCCATAGCCCAGCACGGCCATGAGGGCCAGAAGGACCGCCAGCGAACCGATGGCGCCGGGTTCGATCCGCGACAGGAACGCCTCGCCGCGGGGCACGAAAATGGTATTGGGATCGGCCAGCGGATCGCGCAGCTCGGTCGGCTTGCGGCGCTGCGCGGGTTTCGGCGTGGTGGCGGCCGGGCTCATGCCGTGCACGGTGGCGAAATTGCCCTCTTCGCAGAACCGACGATACGCCCATTCCGGATCAAGCCCCAGATAGCGGGCATAGGACCGGACATAGCCCGCGATGAAGCCGGGGGTCTCGAAGGCAGTGGGATCGGCGTTCTCGATGGCGGCGATATAGGTCGCGCGGATCTTCAACTGGCGCTGGACATCCAGAAGCGACTTGCCCAGCGTTGCACGTTCGCCGCGCATGACATCGCCCAGACGCAACTCGTAGGAGTCGAACCCCTTGGGTATGTCCTGAGAGCCCTCAGCCGCGATGCGCGACTGCCTGCGCCTGATCATCAAAACCGTCCCGTGCCTGCCTGTGTTGCCTCAGGTGAGGCGGCGACCCAAGGGAATCGCCACCTTCCATATTGCAAACTATCACAAGCGCGGGAGTGCTGCACCCGCAGAACGTGATCAGGCCGTAAGCTCGGCGCGATTCAGCGCACAATGCGACCAGTATTCGTTCATCGCGCGGACCAGCAGGTCCATCTGCTCCTGCGTATGCACCGGCGAGGGCGTGAAGCGCAGCCGCTCGGTGCCGCGGGGCACGGTGGGGAAGTTGATCGGCTGGACATAGATGCCGTAAAATTCAAGCAGCTTGTCCGAGATCAGCTTGGTGTGGACCGGGTCGCCCACGATCACCGGCACGATGTGGCTGCCATGGTCGATCACCGGCATCCCCAGCCCCTTGAACCGGGCCTTGAGCACGCGGGCGCGATCCTGATGCTTTTCGCGCAGGCGGGTGTCGCTCTTGAGGAACCGCACCGAGGCCGCAGCGCCAGCCGCCACGGCGGGCGGCAGCGAGGTCGAGAAGATGAAGCCCGGCGCGTAAGAGCGCACCGCGTCGCACATCTTGGCCGAAGCCGCGATGTAGCCGCCGAACACGCCATAGGCCTTGGCCAGCGTGCCGTTGATGATGTCGATCCGGTGCATGAGGTTGTCGCGCTCGGCCACGCCGGCGCCGCGGGGGCCATACATGCCGACGGCGTGAACCTCGTCGATATAGGTCAGCGCGTCGAACTCGTCGGCAAGATCGCAGATTTCCTCGATCGGGCCGAAATCGCCATCCATCGAATAGACCGATTCAAAGGCGATCAGGATCGGCCGCCCCTTCTCGATCTTCTCGAGGATCTCGCGCAAATGCGCGACATCGTTGTGGCGGAAGATGTGCTTTTCGCAACGCCCGCGCCGGATGCCCTGGATCATCGAGGCGTGGTTCAGTTCGTCCGAGACGATCACGAGGTTGGGAAACAGGACCGGCAG
>NZ_DSDD01000178.1:0-7086 GCF_011048875.1 Rhodovulum sp. | reverse complement strand
GAAAATCATGGGGTTGCAGCCCGATCCTGCGGTGCCGATCGGTGCGGGCGGGATGTTTCACATGGTTGCAAAGTTTGAATTGTGTCCAAAACGGCGCGGGCCTAACTCTGATGTCATGGACCGGTCGAAGTCCGCAAAGAACATGAGCAGGTGGCCCCGTGCAGACGACGCTGAAATCCCCGATCACCTTTTCCGGCATTGGTCTGCATACGGGCCGCGCCGTTCGCATGAACGTGCATCCGGCCTCGGCCGAATACGGCATCTGGTTTCGCCGCACCGATCTGGACGGCGCGCAGGCGCTGATCCCCGCGCGTTGGGACGCGGTCGTGCCGTCGCGGCTCTGCACCAAGTTGGCCAATGGCCGGGCCGAGGTGTCGACGGTCGAGCATCTGATGGCCGCGCTGGCGGGCTGTGGCATCCATAACGCGCTGATCGAGATCGACGGCCCCGAAGTGCCGGTGATGGACGGATCGGCCCAGCCCTTCGTCGAGGGTTTCCTGTCGCGCGGGTTGCGCCGCCTGTCCGCGCCGGTGCGCGTGCTGCGCATCCTCGAACCGGTCGAGGTGAGCGAGGGCGATGCGCGGGCCAGCCTGTCGCCCGCCGACACGTTGGAGATCGATTTCGAGATCGACTTTGCCGACCGCGCCATCGGCCATCAGGCCAAGCGGCTGAGCATGGCCAATGGCGCCTTCCTGCGCGAGTTGAGCGACAGCCGCACCTTCTGCCGCAATGCCGATGTCGAGGCGATGCGCGCGGCGGGTCTGGCGCTGGGCGGTTCGCTGAAGAATGCCGTCGTGGTCGAGGGCGACCGGGTGCTCAGCCCCGGCGGTTTCCGCCATGCCGACGAGGCGGTGCGCCACAAGATGCTGGACGCGCTGGGCGACCTGGCGCTGGCGGCTGTGCCGATCCTTGGCCGCTATCGCGGCGAACGGGCCGGGCATGCGCTGACCAACCGGCTGCTTCGCGCGCTCTTTGCCCGTCCCGGTGCGTTCCGGCTGGTGACCTGTTCGCCGGCCGAGGCCGCCCGGCTGCCGGGGGCCTGCCTTGAGGCGGCCGACCTGCGCGCGGTCGCCTGAGGCGCGCTTTTTTCCGACCCAAAGGCGTTTTGCCTCCCGATTATCTGTGCTAGGACAGCCGCATAATCGCGCGCGGCGAACGCGCATGAACGGTGGTTGGACGATCCGAGGACGGGGTAGCGGGCAGATGGCGAAGCGCAGCATACGCATCCGGGCAGTGGGGGCGGTCGTTCTCCTTGCGCTGACGGCCTCCTGCGGGGCGATCGGGTCGCGGCGCGAGCAGCCGCTGGAGGCCTTCACCGCCGAACAGATCTACCAGAAGGCGGAGGTCGAGTTGGAGACCAACCGCAAGCCCAAGGAAGCCGCCCGCCTTTATGGCGAGGTCGAGCGGCTTTACCCCTATTCCGAATGGGCCAAGCGCGCGCTGATCATGCAGGCCTATGCCCATCACCGCGCGCGCGACTACGAGGACGCCCGCACCGCCGCGCAGCGCTATATCGACTTCTACCCGGCCGATGACGACGCCGCCTATGCGCAATACCTGCTGGCGCTGTCCTATTACGACCAGATCGACCTTGTCGGGCGCGACCAGGGCATGACCTTCCAGGCGTTGCAGGCGCTGCGCACGGTGATCGAGCGTTATCCCGACAGCGAATATGCCCGCTCGTCGATCCTGAAATTCGACCTGGCCTTCGACCATCTGGCGGACAAGGAGATGGAGGTCGGGCGCTACTATCTGAAACGCGGCCACCACACCGCCGCGATCAACCGGTTCCGCGTCGTGGTCGAGGATTTCCAGACCACCACACACACGCCCGAGGCGCTGCTGCGGCTGGTCGAGGCCTATCTTGCGCTGGGCCTCGATGCAGAGGCGCAGACCGCGGGTGCGATCCTCGGCCACAATTTCCAGGGCACCGATTGGTATGCCGATGCCTACAAGCTGCTCAAGGGCAGGGGGCTGGAGCCCGATCCGATCGGCACCGGCTTCCTGCGGACGGTTTATCGCCAGATGATCAAGGGCGAATGGCTCTGATCTGACCGGTCGAGGGGGGTGGCGATGCTGCGCAGTCTCGACATCCGGGATGTGCTGATCATCGACCGGCTGGAGCTTGCGTTCCGGCCCGGTCTGAACGTGCTGACCGGGGAAACCGGGGCGGGCAAGTCGATCCTGCTGGATGCTCTGGGCTTCGTGCTGGGCTGGCGCGGCCGGGCCGATCTGGTGCGCGCAGGCGCCAGCCAGGGCGAGGTGGTGGCGGTGTTCGACCTGCCGCCCGGCCATGCCGCGCGCGCGGTGCTGGACGAGGCCGGGCTGCCCGGCGGGGACGAGCTGATCCTGCGCCGCGTCAACAGCGTGGACGGGCGCAAGACCGCCTGGGTCAATGACCGCCGCGCCGGGGGCGAGGTGCTGCGCGCGCTGTCCGACGCGCTGGTGGAACTGCATGGCCAGCGGGATGACCGCGGCCTGCTTAACCCGCGCAGCCATCGCGCGCTGCTGGATGCCTTTGGCGGGCTGGAGCCCGAGGTCGAGGCGCTGCGCGCGGCCTGGTCGGCGAAGGCCCGCGCCGAGCGCATGCTGGCCGAGGCCGAGGCGGGGCTGGCCGCGTTGCGCGCCGAGGAGGAGTACCTGCGCCATGCCGTCGCCGAGCTTGACGCGCTTTGCCCCCGTCCCGGCGAAGAGGCGGAACTCGACGCGCGCCGCCGCGCCATGCAGGCGGCGGACCGCATCCGCGAGGATATCGCCCGCGCCCTGGCCGCGCTGGGGCCGGGCGAGGGCGCCGAGGGGCGGATGGGCGACGCGCTGCGCTGGCTCGACGGCGTGGCCGACCGCGCCGAGGGGCGGCTCGACGGGGCGATCGCGGCGCTGTCGCGCGCGCTGATCGAACTGGGCGAGGCCGGGCAGGGGGTGGAAACCTGCCTCGAGGCGCTCGAATTCGATCCCGGCGCGCTGGAGGCCACCGAGGAACGGCTGTTCGCGATCCGTGCGGCGGCGCGCAAGCATTCGGTGCTGCCCGACGATCTGGGCGCTTTCGCCAACGGGCTGCGCGCCCGGCTCGCCGCGCTGGATGCAGGCGCGCATGACCTTGCCGCGCTTGAAAAGGCGCGCGATGCGGCCGGGACGGCCTATGATGCCGCCGCCGCCGCGCTGAGCGCGGCCCGCCATGCCGCGTCCCGCAGGCTCGATGCCGCCATGGCCGCCGAATTGCCGCCGCTGAAACTCGACCGCGCCAGTTTCGCCACCGCCATCACCCGCGCCGAGCCCGGCCCCGAAGGCATCGACCTGGTCAGCTTCACGGTCGCCACCAATCCCGGCGCGCCGGCCGGTCCGCTGGACAAGATCGCCTCGGGCGGCGAGCTGTCGCGCTTCCTGCTCGCGCTCAAGGTCTGCCTCGCGCAGGGCTCCAGCCCGCTCACGCTGATCTTCGACGAGATCGACCGCGGCGTGGGCGGCGCCACGGCGGATGCGGTGGGCCGCCGCCTCGCCGAGCTCAGCCGCAGCGCGCAGGTGCTCGTCGTCACCCATTCTCCCCAGGTCGCGGCGCGGGCCGGCCATCACTGGCGCGTGGAAAAGCGCGTCGCGCATGGCAGCACGCTTTCCTCAGTCACCCCGCTCGACGCCCCGGCCCGGGTGGACGAGATCGCGCGCATGCTCTCGGGCGACACGATCACCGACGAGGCCCGCGCCGCCGCCCGCGCCTTGCTGGCGCGATAGGGGCGCGCGAATCGCGCGACCGGCATGCCGACACCCCCCCGGCAGGGTCCGGCATCGCCTGCTTCTTCTGGCCTGAAATATCCCCGCCGGAGGCGCGCGCCCGCCCTGGCGGGCGCGCCCGGCCCAACGCCGGACCAGCGGGGCGCAAGCCCCGCGCAGGCCGGGGGCGGGAGGGTCGCCGCTGCGGGTCCGGCTCGGAACGGTTTCAGCCCTGGCGCAGCATCTTGCCCGGGTTCATCAGCCCCGCGGGGTCGAGCGCGCGCTTGATCTCGCCCATCACCTCCCAGGCCTCGCCATGCGCGGCGGCCATGTGGCCGAGCTTGCCCATGCCGATCCCGTGCTCGCCCGAGATCGTGCCGCCCAGCCGCAGCGCGCGCTCGACCATCCGGTGCGCAAGCCGCCTGGCTTCGGCCAGTTCGACCGGGTTGCCCGGATCGACCAGCAGGATCGCGTGGAAATTGCCGTCGCCCACATGGCCCAGGATCGGCCCCGGCACATGCGAGGCGGCGATGTCGGCGCGGGTCTCCTCGACCGCCTCGGCCAGCCGCGAGATCGGCACGCAGATGTCAGTCACCAGCGCCGTCGCGCCGGGACGCGAGGCGAGGCAGGCGTAATAGGCGTTGTGCCGCATGGTCCAGAGCGCGTTGCGTTCCTCGGGCAGCGACGACCAGGCGAAGCCCGAGCCGCCATTGTCGGCCACGATCTCGCCGAAACCTTGCGCCTGTTCGGCGACGCCCGCGGTCGAGCCGTGGAACTCGACCATCAGATGCGGCTTTTCGGGGAAGCTGGCGCCCGCATAGGCGTTGACGGCCGCCGTCGTCGCGGCATCGACGAATTCGATCCGGGCCATCGGAATGCCCGTCTGGATGGTCTGGATCACCGTCTCGACCGCGGGCCCGATCGCATCGAAGGCGCAGACCGCGGCCGAGATCGCCTCGGGCTGGCCGTAAAGCTTCACCGTCAGCTCGGTCATCAGGCCCAGCGTGCCCTCGGCCCCCACGAACAGCCCCGTCAGGTCATAGCCCGCCGCCGACTTGCGCGCCCGCGTGCCGGTGCGGATCACCCGCCCGTCGGCCAGCACCACCTGCAGCCCCAGCACGTTCTCGCGCATCGTGCCATAGCGCACGGCGGTCGTGCCCGAGGCGCGCGTCGAGGCCATGCCGCCCAGCGTCGCGTTCGCGCCCGGATCGACCGGGAAGAACAGCCCCGTGGCGCGCAGCCCGACATTCAGCGCCTCGCGCGTGACCCCGGGCTGGACCACCGCGTCCATGTCCCCGGGGTTCACCTTCAGCACCCGGTTCATCCGGGTGAAATCGACGCTGATGCCGCCCTTGACCGCCAGCGCGTGGCCCTCCAGCGAGCTGCCCGCGCCCCAGGCGGTCAGCGGGCAGCCATGCGCGGCGCAGGCCCGCACGATGGCGGCGACTTCCTCGGTCGTTTCGGGATAGACCACCGCCTCGGGCGGGGTTGGCGGAAACCACGCTTCGCTGCGGCCGTGCAGGTCCAGATCGGATCGCGAAAGGCTGATCCGGTTGCCCAGGATGTTGCCCAACACGGTCACGGCTTCGGCGGGAAGGGGCATCGGGCAACTCCTTGCTCTGCGGGCGACGACGGGCACCCTAGGCGAGACCGGCGGCAGGCGAAAGCAGAACGCGCGCCGCGTTGCCGAAAGGGGCGGAAAAGCGGGATCCACCCTGCGCCAATGCGGATAATTTCAACCCGGAACGGAATCCGTGTCGCCGGGCACAGCGAGCGGTAGGCGCCCTGCCGGGCGGGACCGGGGCGGATCCCCGGGACCGGACCCGGCCGGTGCCGGGGCGGAGGTGACGGATTCGTCGCCGCGGCCGCCTGCCAGCGGTCCGGCATCGGCCCGCACGGGCCGGGGCGGCGGGGAAAAGCGTTCTGCGCGGAGGATGCCGGGTGAGGCCGCGGCGCGGGTGCATGGGACGCGCGAGGTCCAGGCAGGGCGGGTCCACGCGGCGCTGCGGCTCGGGCGAAGAAGCCCCGCCCGCCATCGCAGCGGCGGGCGGGGTCCGCAAGTGCGTCCCGGCTTCGGGCGCACATGCGGCGATCGCCGATGGAACTGACAACCACGACACTCGCGTATCGGCGATACGTTCCCTGGAACCGTCAGAGCGGCGCGCCCGACCATGACCCATATTCGCGGGGGCGTCACCCGGACAGTTCGTCTCGGCCACAAGATGCCTTGAAAAGATTGACAAACGGTTGCCTCGCATGCGCCCCGGTCGCATCGGATTCCGCCCTTCCCCTTGCGCGCCCGGGCGATATGCTCCACTACGTCGCGAGGAAAGCGAGCTGGACGGATCGAGCATCATGAGCCTAGTCAAACCGGCCGAGGAAATCTCGGTGCGCGAGGTATTCGGGATCGACACCGACATGGTGGTGAAGGGGTTCGAGGAGCGCACGGATCGCGTGCCCGACATCGACCCGACCTACAAGTTCGACCCGGACACGACGCTGGCGATCCTGGCGGGCTTTGCCCATAACCGCCGGGTGATGATCCAGGGCTATCACGGCACCGGCAAGTCCACCCATATCGAACAGGTTGCCGCGCGGCTGAACTGGCCCTGCGTGCGGGTCAATCTCGACAGCCATATCAGCCGGATCGACCTGATCGGCAAGGACGCGATCAAGCTGCGCGACGGCAAGCAGGTGACCGAGTTCCAGGAGGGCATCCTGCCCTGGGCGCTGCGCAATGCCTGCGCGATCGTCTTCGACGAATATGATGCCGGCCGGGCCGATGTGATGTTCGTGATCCAGCGGGTGCTGGAGGCGGACGGCAAGCTGACGCTCTTGGACCAGAACGAGGTGATCACGCCGCATCCCTTTTTCCGGCTGTTCGCCACCGCGAACACGGTGGGCCTGGGCGACACCACGGGGCTTTATCACGGCACGCAGCAGATCAACCAGGGCCAGATGGACCGCTGGTCGCTGGTCGCCACGCTGAACTACCTGTCCCATGACGCCGAATGCGCGATCGTGCTGGGCAAGTGCCCGCATTACAACAGCGACAAGGGCCGCAAGACCATCGGCCACATGGTGACGGTGGCCGACCTGACGCGCACGGCCTTCATGAATGGCGATCTTTCCACGGTGATGAGTCCGCGCACGGTGATCGCCTGGGCACAGAATGCCGAGATCTTCCGCAATGTGGGCTATGCGTTCCGGCTGACCTTCCTGAACAAGTGCGACGAGCTGGAACGCGCCACTGTGGCCGAGTTCTACCAGCGGCTGTTCGACGAGGAACTGCCCGAAAGTGCGGCGAGCGTCGCCGTCGGGTAGGTGGACGCGCCCTTGCGGGCGCGTGCCTCCGGCGGGGATATTTGAGGCCAGAAGAAG
>NZ_DSDD01000099.1:0-7148 GCF_011048875.1 Rhodovulum sp. | reverse complement strand
GGCGATGCAGCGCCGCATGGACCAGTCCATCGCCGACCATGCCGAACAGGAGACGCTCTACGACAAGCCGCGCATCGACCGATCAAAGCTGCGCATCTGCGGGCCATTCTCCGTCGAGGCGGTTCCCGCGCCCACCGTCCTGTCGCTCGATGAGAGCATCCCGCCGCAGGAAGCCGATGAGTCCGTCGCCCGCTCTGGCGAGACCTCGCGCCAAAGCTCATGGCGCGACGAGTTGCTCAAGACCGGGGCGAGGGCCAAGGGCGGCGCGATGCTCCGCTTTGCCGAGTTCGAGACGTTACCGGGGCTGCGCTACCTCCACGCCAGCGGGTCGCTCGCCGAGACGGGCGAGCGCGTCGTTGTCAGCTTTGGCCCCGAGCACGCGGCGCTGGAGCAGCGTCAGGTGGAACTGGCCCTGACCGAGGCCGAGACCCTGCGCCCGGCGCCGAAATTCATCCTGTTCTGCGCCTTCACCTTCGATCCCGAGGCCGCGAAGGACATCGACGAGGTGACCTGGCCCGGCGTGACGCTGCTCAAGGCGCAGATGAACACCGATCTTCTGACCGAGGATCTGAAGAAGAAGCGCGCCTCGAACCAGTCCTTCTGGCTGATGGGCCAGCCGGACGTTGAGCTGCGCAAGCGCAAGGACGGGATGTGGGAGGTCGAGGTGAACGGGTTTGATTATTTCGACCCGAAGGCGGGCGATCTGGTGTCCGGCGGCAAGACACAGATCGCCATGTGGTCGCTGGACGTGGATTACGACAACCGCTCGCTGATGCCGCACCAGGTGTTCTTCCCCATGGCGAATGCCAAGGGCGGCTGGAACCGCCTGCGCAAGACGGTGAGGGCAGAGCTGGACGAGGACCTGCTGGAGCAGTTCCACGGCACCGTCTCGCTACCGTTCAAGGCGGGCGAGAACCGGCGGATCGCGGTCAAGATCGTGGACGACCGCGGGATCGAGTCGCTCAAGATCATGTCGTTGGAGTTCTAACAATGGCTATCAAGAAGAACAATAAACGTACAAAAATTCGTCTTGAAAATGTTGGCCCAATATCTGATGCCAAATTAGATCTTGGTGACCTCACGGTTCTTGTTGGGCCGCAAGCTAGCGGCAAGAGCGTGTTCTTGCAGACACTGAAGTTAGCAGCAGATCGTAACCACGTACTCGCATTCTTTGAACAACAGAATGTTGTGTTCAACGGTGACCCTGCGGCAGTTCTCAACGGCTTCTATGGGCGCGGTATGGCAGGCATGTTGGATAACAACCCGTCTGTTACCTGGGAAGGGCAGCGCTATGACCTCAGCGCACTCACGAAGTTCAAGAAACCCAAATCCAGCCAAACTGAAAGCCTTTTTTACATTCCCGCGCAGAGAGTAGTCAGTTTACCTTCAGGTGCTTCTCAGGCCTTCAGCAGCTTCAATTTTGGAGACCCGTTTGTTCTGCGCTATTTCGCGCACCGGGTACACATCCTGCTGCAAAACGAATTCGGCTCAACGGCTCAGCTTTTTCCTGCAAAGGGCCGCTTGAATGAAAATCTTAAGGCGCCAATCGCAGAACACTTTTTCGGCGGTGCTCAACTTAAAATCGAGCCTAAGGATTTCACAAAGACGCTCACCCTCGAAATAGAGGGTTTTTCTGAGGGCCTTCCATTTCTGGCTTGGTCGGCCGGTCAACGAGAGTTTGTACCGCTCCTGCTCGGTCTCTATTGGCTCTGCCCTGCAGGGAAGGTTTCGAGGCGCGACAGTATCAAGTGGGTCGTAGTAGAAGAGCCCGAAATGGGGCTGCATCCTCGAGCAGTTTCGACCTTCTTGCTTATGGTTTTGGAGCTGATGAGGCGTGGATACAAAGTTCTGATATCCACTCATTCTACGGTCGTTCTTGATCTAATTTGGGCGCTTCGCCAAATACAGGAAGACGAAGGTACTGAGGCTGACGTTAGAGAGCTTTTCGGGCTTAATTCAAACCCCACAACGAAACAGATCGCCGATAGCGCGCTGGCAAAGGATTACTCAGTCTATTTCTTTGAGCGAGGTGAGCCTGCTCAAGACATTTCATCCTTGGACCCCGGGTCAGAGGACGAAGCAGTCTCGAATTGGGGTGACTTGAACGGTTTCGCAGGCCGCTCGGCAGATGTTGTCGCAAAATTTGTTTCGAGAGCAAGCACGACGGCCGCTGAAAAATGACTGTGTTCTTGGATTCGACGGCAGCAGCTGAACTAAATGGAAAACCTGGCAAACAAGCCATAAAAGCTGAGTACCGCGGTAAGGTCTTGGTAGGAGGCGGTGCCGGCTTCACTGGAAGTGTCGATCTCGACCTTCATTTTGCGAATGCCGAACCAAATGCCAATCGTTGGGACTATGGAGTCGGCTTCAGTCACGGGAATGAGTTTGCTTTGTGGGTTGAGTCGCATCCTGCGAGCGGCTCGGCGGAAGTTGCTGTTATTCTTAAGAAACTGGATTGGCTAAAATCAAAGCTTAGATCACCTGGATATGAAGGTTTGGCTGCACTGACCAAGGCTGCAGAAGAGAAAGGAGAGATACCCTTTCGCTGGCTGTACAAAGGGAAAACCAGTTTTCGGGCCAGCGGCAGAGAAGCCCGTCAGCTTGCCCAAAAGGGTATGAAATTACCCGAACGAAGCATACGGGTTGGTTGAATCATGTCCCTCATCATCAACACGCCATTTGAGTGCCCCTCGCAGCACTGGGTCGAGGGCAAGGGCGGCAAGCTCGAGATCAAGCCTGAGCGGCGGCCGGCAAGCTACGAGGTCTTCGACGCGCGAAACAACACCAAGCGGACTGAGGTTCTGGATCTGGTGAACACGATCCGGGCGCGCGTAGATCAGTGGCGCGCGGACGGCTGGCCCGGCGTCACCATCGTGACCCGAAAGCTGCTTGAGCACTGGCACGACCGCGATGCGCGCCAGTACCCGTTCTATTTCTGCCAGCTCGAGGCCATCGAAACGCTGATCTGGTGGGTCGAGGGTGCTGAGGCCTACAAGCAGGGCATCGCGATACCCGGCGACGGCGGGGCGTGGGAACGTCTGTGCAACAAGATGGCCACCGGCACGGGCAAGACCACGGTGATGGCCATGATCATCACCTGGCAGGTGCTGAACGCGCTGACCTATCCGAAGCGGAACAAGGACTTCAGCCGCGCGGTGTTCATCGTGGCGCCCGGCCTGACCGTGAAGGAACGGCTGCAGGTGCTGATGCCCAGCGAGGGCAGCTACTACGACGAGTTCAACCTTTGCCCGTCCGAAGCCCTGCGCCAGAAGCTGAACCAGGCGGAGGTGCTGATCGAGAACTGGCACACGCTGATGCCGCTGAAGGAAGCCGACCGCTCGGTGGTCAAGAAGGGGCGCGAGTCCGACGAGGCCTTCACGCGGCGGGTGCTGGGCAAGCTGGCCGCGCACAAGGACATCATCGTCATCAACGACGAGGCGCACCACGCCTATCGCAAGCCGCCCGAGGTGAAGATCAGCAAGAAGGTGGCCGCCGAGCAGGGCATCGACCTGGACGAGGCCACGCGCTGGATCGAGGGGCTGGACCGCATCCACAAGACCCGGCGCATCCAGCGCTGTTTCGACCTCTCGGCCACGCCCTTCGCCCCGACAGGCAAGAAGAGCACCGACACGGCGCTGTTCGACTGGATCATCTCGGATTTCGGTTTGAACGACGCGATCGAGGCCGGGCTCGTGAAGACGCCCCGGGTCGTTGTGCGCGACGACGCTGTTCCGGACGCAAAGACGCTGCGCTCGAAGCTCTACCACATCTACCGCGACCCATCCGTCTCCGAGGACCTCAACCGGGCAAAGGCCGAGCCGCATGAGGCGCTGCCGAAGCTGGTGCAGGACGCCTACACGCTGCTCGGCGCCGACTGGCGGGAAACACGTCGGCAGTGGCGAGAAGCCGGGCATCATTCGCCTCCGGTCATGCTCACCGTCTGCAACCGCACGGAGACCGCGGCCCGCATCGAGAATTATTTCAACAAGGGCGATGCGCATTGGCCGGAGATGCACGCGCCAACGAGGACGCTCCGGGTCGACTCCAGGGTGCTGGAGAAAGCCGAGATCGGAGAAACCGCCTCATCCGACAAGGATTACGAGGCGCGCCTGAAGGAGATCATCGACGCGGCAGACCTCCCTGAAACGCGCCGTCAGCAGTTCCTCGCCCTGAAGAAGGAGGAGCTGCTGCGCGAGATCGTGGACAACGTCGGCAAGAGGGGTGCCGCCGGTCAGGACCTGCAGAACGTCATATCGGTGGCAATGCTGTCGGAGGGTTGGGACGCCAAGAATGTGACGCACATCATGGGGCTCCGGGCCTTCACGTCCCAGCTGCTCTGCGAGCAGGTCGTCGGACGAGGGTTGCGCCGCGTATCCTACGACACCGACGAGAACGGCCTGTTCCTGCCCGAATACGTCAACGTCTTCGGCGTGCCGCTCTCGATCTCGGAAACCGGTGAAGGCGGTGAGGCACCGCCACCTCCGAAACCAACCACGCAGATCGAAGTGGTGCCCGACCGGGCGCATCTGGAACTTCGCTGGCCCAACGTGCTGCGGGTGGAAACGGTCGTAAAGCCGGAGCTCGCCATCGACTGGAGCAAGGTACAGCCCCTCGTACTCGATCCCGCCAGCACACCGATCAGCGCCGAACTCGCTCCGGCGCTTGGTGGCGCGACGGACATGGGCAAGGTCACCGCGATCGATCTCGAGAAGCTACCGGATGGCTTCCGTCTTCAGCGACTCGTCTTCCAAGCTGCACGGAAGGCGTTTGCAGAGTTGAGCCACGGGTTTACCGGCACGCCCGAATACTTGGCGGCGCAACTGGTCAGAATCGTTGAGGCATTCCTGAACTCCGACCGTCTCGACATTCCCTCGTTGTTTCATTCCGACCCGCTCCGGCGGCGCATTCTCATTGCGCTCAATATCGACCTCGTGGTCCAGAATGTGCTGAGCAACGTGACTGAGCAGAACACGGAACGCCTGACGCCGGTCTTCGACGAGGAGAACCCGATCGGTGCAACCGGCCAGATGCGCACTTGGTACACCACCAAGCCATGCTTCCCGACGACCAAGTCACACATCAGCCATCAGGTTGGGGACTCGGCGTGGGAAGGTCACGCGGCCAACGTCTTCGAGAAGCGTGATGAGGTTCTTGCCTACGCCAAGAACGATCACCTCGGTTTCCAGATCTACTACATGTGGGCGGGGTCCCGGCGGCGCTACGTCCCGGATTTCCTCGTGCGCCTTGCGGGCGGCACGATCCTCGCGCTCGAGATCAAGGGCACCGACAGTCCTCAGAACAAGGCCAAGCGGGACGCACTGAACGAATGGGTGAAGGCGATCAACGCTGCAGGCGGTTTCGGACGTTGGGCATGGGATGTCGCGTTCAATCCGGGCGAGGTGCGGGACATCATAAAAAAACATGCGGCCGTCGCCGAGCCGGTTGTGTAGTTATGGCCTACGAGCATCCGTTGAAGCCTCACCGGACTGCCAACGACTATCTCGGCATTTTGGCTGCTTTGTCGCCGATGATTGTCGAAAGGAATACCTCGTCCAGCTTCGGCTCGTCCCATCGCTCTGCGACGGCAAGCCAACGGTCGAGATGGTCGCGAAACCTCGGGTCGTCAGCCTTGAGGTGAAAGGTGTAGAGCCGATCGACGATCTGCCGCATCAGGTTTCGCATCTGATCGTCGTCGAGGTGGGAAGCGTCAGTCCAAGGAATTTGGCGGCCGTCGGCGTCGGTGATGAATACGTCCGAGTAGTCGCCCGTGTGGGTGACCGGGACTGCGCCGGCGTGCAGTTCCTCGATCCTGGTGTTGCGCACGCAGATCATCGCCATCAGCTTCGCCAGCCGGGCAGCGATGCGCGCCTCGTCGGCCGGCTTCATCGTTCGGACCTTCGTGGATCATCTGACCGCTGCTTCATGAATAGCTCGCGGAGAGCTGCTTCGGCTCGGGTCAATCCGGCCTCTGTCAGGGCGAGCGATTTGGCCTTACCGACGGGATCATGGATCAGACCCTTCGCGTACAGCCTGTCGGTGATCGACCAGTCGATCCCTTTCCAGACGCGGTCGCCGTCATGCAGCGTCAGGCTGAGGATCGCCAGCGCCGCGTCGTCGAGCTTATCTGTATCGAGCTCCGGCTCCGCCATATTCCGTCTCCTTCCCGTTCAGGATGCCGTCGTCGCCGGAAATTCTCAATGGCGGAAGGGATTTGCGAGGCCGGGCAAAGAAAAGAACGGGTTGGATTTCAGTTCCTTTTCACAAACGCCCCCGGCGTCGAAGTGTTCAGGTGGCGAAGAAAAATATCTTCACCTTTTCAGAATGTTACAGGCTATGCACCAGATTCGTGCAGTCGAGAGGTCCGGAGAATATCGGGCTCCAGAGAACGATTCCGGCTGCTGCGTCGAAGTCGCCAGTGCTCAGCCCCTGCCGCATAACCCTCGAATACAACGAGAAAATCCGGCCGCAGCCGGATCGGGAGAACGCTTTCGCGAGGGCAAGTGGCGGAGACGAAGGGATTCGAACCCTCGAGACGGTTTCCCGCCTACTCCCTTAGCAGGGGAGCGCCTTCGACCACTCGGCCACGTCTCCGCTGACGCGTATAGCCGCCCAAGTGACAGAGAACAAGGCCGTTATCCCCGCATGTCCGCGACTCATGCGGCCGGGCTGGTGTTTATCTCCGGGTCAGGCGAGGGTTGCCCGATCGCGCGGATCCTTGCGGGGTGATCTGCGGACTTGGCGTTCTTCCCCCGAACGGGGATGCGGGCGGGGTTGAGGGCAAGGGTGAACGGCCGGGGCTGCCCGATGGTGCCCGTCTCGGCAAGCGGGTCCGGCACCCCCGGAGGCCGCGCGCAATTGCGTTAACCGTCGCAGCCAGGCCGAGTGCGAAAGGGCAGAGGGCTGCGACCCGTGGCGACAAGCCCGGCCGCCAGTCCGGTTCTGCCTCGCTGACGCGCGGCGATGCGCGCCGGAACCCTGCGCCCCCGGCACGGTCGGGCATGGTCCGTCGGAACCGGGGTTTCGATGTCTGATACCAACGGCCTTAGCTTCTGACCGCTTTGGCATAATCGCGGTTTGTGATGGATCGGACGGTGGCGATGTCGTTGGCGAAGAAGTTCCAGGCTTCGCAGCATCGGGTGACGATTTCC
>NZ_DSDD01000128.1:0-7412 GCF_011048875.1 Rhodovulum sp. | reverse complement strand
GCGCGGCGCCGCGCCTTGACGGCTGTCAATGACAGGTGGGCGGGGGCGGGGAATCCTGCGGTCATTGCAGCATTCCACAAGACAGGAGGTCGAGATGGTCGAGAAATCGCACAGCGCAGGCTTCTGGCCCTCGCTTTACGAACCCTTCCGCGGGCTCGGCGCGCGGGTGGCCGACTGGTTCGCGCCCGCATCCGAGGCGTCGGCCGGCGAGGACGGCTACAGCATCCGGATGGAACTGCCGGGGGTCGAGGAAAAGGACATCAAGGTGTCGCTGGCCGATGGCGTCGTCACCGTGCGCGGCGAAAAGCAGTCGAGCCGCGAGGAAAAGGGCGAGACCTGGTATTTCAGCGAACGCGAATATGGGTCATTCTCGCGCAGCTTCCGGCTGCCGCCCGATGCCGATGCAGGCGCGGTCAAGGCCGACCTGAAGGACGGCGTGCTGACGGTCAGCATCGGCAAGAAGGCGTCCGACGAGACAGCCGGCAGCACCGAGATCCCGATCGGCCGGGGCTGAGGGCGCGTGGCGTTCCGGGGCAAGGGGGGGTGCCCCGGACGCCCTATTGCCAGTCGACCATGCCCATAGCGCCCTGATCGAGCGCCACCAGATAGCCCACAGCCCCCGCAAGGATCAGCCCCAGCAGGACGGCAAGGGCGATCTTCCAGACCGACCAGGGCCGTTCACCCTGCACCCGCCCCGTGCGCCCGTTCACCACGAAGCGATAGCTCTTGCCGCGATAACGATAGGCGGCCAGCCAGACCGGCAGCAGGATATGCTTGAAGGTGACGTCCGAAACCTCGGTCTCCAGCCGGTCGATGCGTTGCTGGTCGCCGCCGATGTCGGCCGCCACGTCGCGCCGGATTACCCGGTCCATGATCGCGCGCGCCGTTCCAAAGCCCTGTTCCAGCCCCACGGTATAGCCCTCGGCGCCGAACCCCGCGAGGTAGTCGGGCCGGTAGGGTTCCAGTTGCGCAAGGTCCCAGGGTTGCAACCCGTCGGTATGCCGCCGCGGCAGGCTGGTCGAGCCCAGCACCAGCACGTCGTCGAAATCCCGCGCCACCCGGCCCGAAACCGGGCTCCAGCGGATCGTCTGCACCCGCTCGGCCTGGCGCTGGCCGTTGCGTGTGACCATCCGCGTCTCGTAATGGATCGTGCCACGCGCGCCGGAATAGCGTGACCTTGTCCGGGCGTCATAGGTCCAGAAGGGGACATAGATGCCCTGCATCGGGCGGCCCCGGCGGGCGAATTCGGTCAGTCCCGAGGGTGCGAACCACAACCGCCCCAGCCAGTCGGTCATCGCCTTGTGCGCCTCGCGTTCGCTGAGTGCAAAGGGCAGCACGGCCTGCGGCTTGATCCGGCGCTGGTGGCCGGTATCGGTGACGACGGGGGTGGCGCAGAACGGACAGGAAGCGGCATGGGTCTGGTCGTCCAGTTCGACCTCGGCGCCGCAATTGGGGCATTTCAGCCGCCGCACCTCCTCCATGTCGGCGGGGGGCAGGGCGGCGGCCAGCGCGGCGCGATAGTCCAGCTCGTGCAGGTGCCGCGCGTCCGGTCCCGCCCCGGCGATCGGTTCGGCATGGCCGCAATGGGCGCACACCAGTTGCCGCGCGCCCGGATCGTAGCGCAGGTTCGCGCCGCACTGGTCGCAGGGGAAGCGGTGGTCATGGGGCGCGGGCGGGGGCGCGGTGTCGGGCATCGGGCGCGGACGGCGCAATCAGGCGTCAGGCGGGGGCGGAGGGGGCGCGACGGTGAAAAGCCGGGCAAGCTCCGTCACCTCCTCGGCGCGTTTCCAGCCGTCCTGGCCCGGGGTCCAGACAAAGGTTTCGCGCCGGAGCGTGCCCGCCATCGCCATCCGCCCCAGATCGGCCCTGGAGAATGGCCCCCTTGTCTCGCCCTTCTCTGCGATATGCCAGACATGTTCGACCGGCGGGGGCGGCGGGGCGGCGCCGGGCATCGGCCCCCATGGCCCCTGCTGCGCGATCTGTGCGCCCATTGCCATGCCCATCCCGGCGCCCAGCCCCGCGGCCATGCCGCCGCCCGCCTGGCCTTGGGCCGATGTCATCGCCTCGGCCGCCGAATACTGGGTGAACCGGCCCAGATCGCCCGCGATCCCCATCGAGGTGCGCTTGTCCAGCGCCTTTTCCACCTCGGGCGGCAGGCTGATATTCTCGATGTAGAATTCAGGCATGCTCAGCCCGTAGGCCTCCAGCGTCTTCGAGACTTCGGTCGCGATCAGCCGGCCCAAGTCGTCGGTATTCGCCGCCATGTCCAGCACCGGGATGCCGGACCGCGCGATCACCCGGGAAAATTCCTGCACGATGATGTTGCGGATCTGGAAGGCGATCTCGTCGCGGGTGAACTCGCCGTCGGTGCCCACGATCTCGACCATGAAGCGGGCGGGGTCGCTGACCCGGATCGCGCAGGTCCCGAAGGCGCGCAGCCTGAGCGGCCCGAATTCCGGATCGCGCAGGATCACCGGGTTCTTGGTGCCCCATTTCAGGCCGGGAAAGCGGGTGGTGGCGACGAAATAGATCTCGGACTTGAAGGGCGAGCGGAAGCCGTGATCCCAGTGCTGCAAGGTCGTCAGCAACGGCATGTTGTTGGTTTCCAGCATGTAGAGCCCGGGCGTGAACACGTCGGCCAGCTGCCCCTCATGGACAAAGACGGCAGCCTGCCCCTCGCGCACGGTCAGCTTGGCGCCATACTTGATCGCGTGGCCCTGCCGTTCGAACCGCCAGACCATGGTATCGCGGGTATCGTCCACCCAGTGGATGACGTCGATGAACTCGCCGGACAGGAAGTCGAAGATGCGCATGGGTCTGGTCCTTCGGGTCGGGTTGTCCCGACTATACGCGCGACGCCCCGCGCAGGTCACGCACAAGCGCGACCCCGCCGGTCAGCTTTCGCCCCCCATCAGTTCCGTCGCGATGGTCTCGATGATGGGGCGGGCCTCGGGCTCGCGCATGCCGGGGCGCAGGCGGCGGTCGTAGAGGATGCGAAGCAGCAATTCGTCATGCGGTGTGAGCAGCGCGAATTCCTCATCATCGTTGAAGATCGAGGGCCGGGCAGCGGGGCTGTCATTGGCCAGCCCCAGCCCCTGGGCCAGTTCCTCGTGGATGCAGGACCGGCGCAGACGGTCGGGATGTTCGCCCCGGATCACCGCAACCGCGTGGGAATAGACGCTCGACTCGCCGCTGGAAAACGCCAGCACCAGGCAGAAGGTCGAGCGCGGCATGCCCTCGATCGTGCGGATGGCGGTGGCGTCGATGCCGGGCACCATCGCGCGCAGGCGGGGTCCGATGCTGCGGCGTTCGTCCTCGTTGAGGATCAGGACATGGAAATTCGCCTGCTCCGGTTCGATCTGCCGGATCGTCAGCCCGGTCAGCCCGGACAGCCGCCGGGCATAGGCGTCGATCTCGGCGCGGTCCCTTGTGCGCTGCGCCTCGGGCACCGTCTCGCCGAAGACCAGCCCCAGCCCGATGGGCTGTTCCCAGCGGCGCAGGCGGCTGGGCGTTTCGCGCGGCACGAGCGCGCCCGCACGCGTGACATATTCGTCGTAAAGCGCGATGCGCACGAAATTCTCGACCACCGCCCGGCGCGAGAAGGGCGCGTCGGGGGCTGTCGCGTCGGTGCGCAGCAGCCCGCGTGACAGAAGGTCGGCCTCGACCCGGGCGAAATGCCGGGCGATCGCCTCGCTTTCGGGCGAGGGCGCGGGGCGCACCAGATCCGGCCGCGGCACGGGGCGGGGGCTGGTTGCCGGGGGCACGATCTGACAACCAGCCAGCGCCCCGAGGACGACAGCATGTATCAGAAGAGGGGGGAGGCGCAGCTTCACCGTGGTCTCAGACCCCCGGAACGGCACCCGCGGCCTGAGCCCGGGATTTCGCGGCCGCCAGCGTGTTGCGCAGTTCGGCCTCCATCTTCCTGAGGTCTTCCTCTGCCTTCGCGCGGCGGGACTTGCCCTCGTCGGCGATCTGAAGGCTTTCCTCGATGGTGGCGACCAGCGTGGCATTGGCCTTCTTGACCGCCTCGATGTCGAACACGCCGCGCTCCATCTCCTCACGCACGATCTTGTTGGCCTCGCGCAGGTTCTCGGCATTGGCCGTCAGCAGGTCATTGGTCAGGTCGGAGGCCGCGCGCACCGCTTCGGCCGCCTCGCGCGAGCGCTGGATCGTCACCGCCTGGGCAAGCTGGGTTTCCCACAATGGCACGGTATTGACCAGCGTCGAGTTGATCTTGGTGACCAGCGACTTGTCGTTTTCCTGCACCAGCCGGATCGAGGGCAGCGACTGCATCGTGACCTGGCGGGTCAGCTTGAGGTCATGCACGCGCCGCTCCAGGTCGTCGCGCGCGGCGCGCAGGTCGCGCAATTCCTGCGCGCGGATCACCTGGTCGTTCTCGGGCGCGGCGCTGACCGCGGCCTCGCGCGCGGGGATGTCGCGGCTGTCCAGATCGGCCAGCTTGGCCTCGCCGGCCGCGATGTAAAGCGCCAGCTCGTCGTAGAAGCCCAGCGTCTTTTCATAAAGCTTGTCCAGCGACTTGATGTCCTTGAGAAGCCGGTGTTCATGGGTCAGCAGATCGTCGGTGATCTTGTCGATCTGGCCCTGCACGGTCTCGAACTGCGCCATGAAATTCGCGATGGGCCGGGCGCGGCGGGTCAGCTTCTCCCACCAGCTGCGCTTGCGCCCGGCATCCAGTTCCGCGACCGAAAAGCCCCGGATCGTGGTCACGATCTCGCGCAGGCTGTCGCCCGCGGGCCCTGCATCCTTGTTGCGCACATCGGCCAGCATGGCCTGGCTGATCTGCTGCAATTCGGCCTGGGCCGAGGCGCCGAAGGAGATGATCGAGCCGCTGTCGGCCATGTCGATCTCGGCCATGCGGGTGCGGATGCCCAGCGCCTGCTTGTCGTCGGCGGCCTCCAGCGGCACCACTTCGGCGGCAGGCGCGGGCAGGATCACGGCGCTGAGTTGCTCGACCTCGGTAAGGGCGGCCTCGGCCTTCTGTCTCACGGTCTCGGACATGTCTCTCACTCTCCAGAATTTGGAATGGCGGACGCGGTGCGTACGCCTTCACGCTGCAGCCTGTCGCGCAGCACCTCGATTTCGACGTCCAGATCGGCCCGGTCGTCCAGCAACAGGGCGCGCGTTCGGGCCGCAAAATTCTCCTCCAGATCGGTCAGAAGCGCCTCGTAATCCGCCCGCGCGCTTGCGTCGCGGGTGCGGGCATAAAGCTCGGAGAACTTGACCGTCACATCGCGCGCGCCCAGCAGGTAGACCACCAGGTAGCGCCGCGCGGCGGTCAGGTCGCGGGGGTCGTTCTCGACGGTGCGGAACATCTCGCGCACGGTGCCCTGAAACCGCTCGACCCGCGCCTCAAGCCGCCGGTCGCCCGCGCGCGCGATGGCATCGGTCATCTTGCGCAGGTGCTTTTCGGCCTCGTCGATCACCCGGACGACGCGCTCGCGTTGCAGGCTGTCGGTGCCCTCGATCCCCTTGTCGCGCATCGGATCAACCCCGAAGGCGGCGCTGTGCAGCACCACGCCCAGGACGGCATAGATCGCGGGCGCCAGGAACCCGGCGCCGGGGGTCATGCCCGCCAGGAACAGCCCCGCCCCGGTCAGCGCCGAGCCGAACATCTTGCGCGGGATCGCCGGGCGGCGGGCGACCTTGCGCACGGCCCAGGCATCCTCGGCCTTCAGCCCCTCGCGTGTCAGCCAGGCCGCCAGCAGCAGCACGCCCAGCGCCATCAGCGTGAGCGCCATCCCGGTCGGATCGGACAGGAAGGCGCGCGGCACAAGGGCCAGCGGCACCACGAACATCAGGTTGGCCCGGCCGCGGGACCGGGCGGCGCGCTGGCCCTGGAACGGGTGACGCGGCGGCGGCGCGCTCCCGTCGTCGGGCCGCGGATCGGGGCTGTATCTCCCGCCATAGCGCTGTGCCATCAGCCGCCCCCCACGATCGCGACATAGAGGATCAGCGCGACCAGCAGGAAGAACGCCAGTTTCTGTAGCCCGGATTCGGACATCAACCCATCCCGTTTCGCTCTTGCCATCATATGGGATGCGAGCGTGTTCCGAAAAGCAAGCCCGACGCGGGCCTCAACGCCGCTTCGGCGGCCCGGCCTTGCGTACCGTGCGCTTCGGTCGCGGGGGTGTCGCCGGCTGGAAATCGCGGTCGAGCCCCAACTGGTCGCGCAGCACGCGCGAGCGCACCTCCACGACCTCGCCGGGTTTCAGATCGCCCAGCCGGAACGGGCCATAGCCCACGCGGATCAGCCGGTTCACGACCAGCCCCACCGCCTCCATCGCGCGGCGGATCTCGCGGTTCCGGCCTTCGCGGATACCCGCGGTGAGCCAGGCATTCGCGCCCTGCTGGCGGTCAAGGCTCACCTCCATCGGCTGGAACCGCTTGCCCTGGACGGTGATGCCCGCGCGCAGGGGGGCCAGCGTCTCGTCCGACGGTGTGCCCTTGATGCGGACGCGGTACTTGCGCAGCCAGCCGGTCGAGGGCAGTTCCAGCCGTCGCTTGATCGCGCCATCATTGGTCAGCAGCAGCAGCCCTTCGGAATTGAGGTCGAGCCGCCCCACCGACATCACCCGCGGCATGTCCTCGGGCAGGGCGTCGAACACGGTGGGGCGGCCCTTTTCGTCCTTCTCGGTGGTCACAAGCCCGCTGGGCTTGTGATAAAGCCACAGCCGCGGGGGCTCGGCCTCGGCGATGGGCTGGCCGTCGACCTCGATCCGGTCCCTGGCGGTGACGTTCAGCGCGGGGCTGTCGATCCGCTTGCCGTTGACCGCGACGCGGCCGGCCTCGATCATGCGCTCGGCCTCGCGGCGCGAGGCGATGCCGGCCCGCGCCAGCACCTTGGCGATGCGATCGCCCTCTGGGGTATCCTGTTCCATGGGCATCGTTTACGCGGGTTTCGGGGCGTGGGAAAGCGGCTTGCGCGGGGGCGGGGCTGGGGCGATGAAGGGGAATGAGCCCGTTTCGCAGCCATATGGAAACCGCCCTTGCCGAGGCCCGCGCTGCCGCCGCACGCGGCGAGGTGCCGGTGGGCGCGGTTGTCGTTTCACCCCAAGGCGTTGTGGTTTCCGCCGCGGGAAACCGCACGATCGAGTTGCGCGACCCCACGGCGCATGCCGAGATCCTGGCGATCCGGGCGGCCTGTCGGGTGCTGGGATCCGAGCGGTTGGCGGGGTGTGATCTTTATGTCACCCTGGAGCCTTGCCCGATGTGTGCCTCGGCGATCAGCCAGGCGCGGATCGGGCGGCTGTATTACGGGGCGGCGGATCCGAAATCGGGCGGCGTGGCGCAGGGGCCGCGCGTGTTCGAGCATCCGCAATGCCACCATGTCCCTGAAATCTATGACGGAATCAACGCGGCCGAGGCCGAGCGGCTGTTGCGCGAGTTCTTTG
>NZ_DSDD01000182.1:0-7477 GCF_011048875.1 Rhodovulum sp. | reverse complement strand
TGGACAGGAAGGCCGAGCTTTCCTTCTGGTGGGCCCGGTCGCCGGTCCATTCCCATGTGACATCCGCCGGAAGCGGGTTGGTGTTCAGCCATTCGGTCAGGGCCGCGATCCGCTCATTGGCATTGATCGGGGCGCCCGCCTCGTTGGTCAGGCCGCTGGCCACCGCGGCCTTGACGTCGAAATAGCGCTTGCCGTCCACGCGGTTGATCCGGCCACGCTTCTCCACCGGGGTCAGCGTGATGAAATTCGCAAGCGGCACCAGCCCTTCGGTGGTGCGCAGCTTGAGCGTGTCGAGGGTGGACAGCAGCCGGTCCTGGTCGGGCAGGCGGACGCGGATCTCGATTTCCTCGTCGGAACTGGGCACGCGCATCTTGTCGAGCAGGATGCCGCGGGTGACAAGCTGGACCATGGCGCCGACGCTGGACGCGCTGGCGCCGAAACGTCCGGCGGTTTCCACATCGACGTCGATCTGCCAGTCGATGCCGGGCAGGGGCAGCGTGTCCTCGATGTCGCGCAGCCCCTCGGTCGTCTCGAACCGGGCGATGACGGTCCGGGCGGCGGCGGAGAGGCTGTCCCAATCCTCGCCCATCAGGCGCAGATGGACAGGCTTGGCCGAGGCCGGCCCCATCACGAGGTCCAGGATCTCGGCGTGGATGCCCGGGATTGCGGCCAGCCCCTGCATGATGCGGTCCAGCACGCGGTTTCCGTCCAGTTCGGGAATGTCGGCGCGCTCTTCCCAAGGGACCAGTTCGATCTGGATCTGGCCGACCGTGTCCAGCGGCGGGCTGGCGCCTGCGGTGTTCGAGTGCAGCCCGCCCTCGCCGGCAAAGGCGAAGGCGTTGCGCACGCCGCGCTCGGCCAGCACGACCGACTCGGCCTGGCGCACCAGCGCGTCCTTCTCGTCGAGCGAAAGGTTGCCGCGGGCGCGGACATAGACGATGGCCTGTTCGGGTTCGCTCTCGACGAAGAACTCCACCCCGTTGTTATGCTTGCCGAAATAGAGGAACACGCCGATCACGAAGGCCATGACGGCGGCCACCGTGACGATCGGCATGACCGGATTGCCGACGATGGCCCGGATCACATGGCCGAAGGCGGTGCGGCGATAGCCCGCGCGGACCGGCGCCCGGCGCGGCGTCTTCAGCGCGTTCACGCCGATCGAGCAGAGCACCAGCCCGGCGATGAACAGCGCCATGCCGGGCAGAATCCCGGCAGGCCCCGAAGGCCCCGTCGAGGGCGCCGGGAAGGCGGGGTTCAGCATCCGCAGCGCCGCATAGAAGGTCAGCGCAAGCGCGAAGGCCATCAGCCCGGCCCGCGCGGCCAGCGGCCAGGGACGGACGCGCGCGGTGATCCGCCACAGGATGCGCGAGAACCTCCCCGCGACGCCCCCCACCACCGGCAGGTAGACCAGCGCCACCATCAGGCTGGCCGACAGCACGAAGATCAGCGTGATCGGCAGCATCCCCATGAACTCGCCCGCCACGCCGGGCCAGAACAGCATCGGCAGGAAGGCGCAAAGCGTGGTCGCGGTGGAACTGACGATGGGCCAGAACATCCGCTTGGCCGCCTCGGTGAAGGCGTGCATCGGGCCGACACCTTCCGAGATCCGGCGGTCGGCATTCTCGACCACAACGATGGCGCCATCGACCAGCATCCCCACCGCAAGGATCAGCCCGAACATCACGATATTGCTGACCGCGACACCCAGAACGCCGAACAGCACGAAGCACAGCAGGAACGAGGTCGGGATCGCAAAGCCCACCAGCAGCGCCGAGCGCGTGCCGAGAAAGGCCAGCACCACGATCATCACCAGCGCGATCGCGGTCAGCACCGAGCCTTCGAGCTGGCGCACCATCGACGCGACCGTATGCGACTGGTCGTTCGAGGTGCCCACGGTCACCGCCTCGCGCAGATCCTCGGGCCAGGCCTCGCGCGCGGCGGCCACCTCGCGTCGGATCAGGTCGGCGGTGTCGATGATGTTGAAGCCCTTGCGCTTGACGATCTGCAACGCGACCGTCGGTTCGCCGTTGAAGCGCGCGGTCGAGCTGCGATCCTCGAAGGTCATCCGGATCTCGGTCAGGTCGCCCAGCGTCACCACCCGGTTGCCGTTCACCTTGACGGGCAGCGCATAGATGTCCTGAACGCCCTCGAACGAGGACGGGATCTTGACCGAGAACGTGCCCTGCGGGGCATCGACCTCGCCCGCGGCGATCAGGCGGTTGTTGTTGCGCACCACCTCGATCAGTTCGCCCACGGTGACATTGTAGGATTCCAGCCGGAGCGGGTCGATGATGACCTCGACCATCTCGTCGCGATGGCCGGTCAGGACGACATCCAGCACCGGGTCCAGGCCCTGCAGCCGGTCCTGCAGGTCCTTGGCGACGCGCAGCAGCGTCCGTTCGGGCAGCGGCCCTGACAGGTTCACGATGATGATCGGGAATTCCGAGAAGTTGATCTCGGTGATCGCGTATTTCTCGTAGCCCTCGGGAAACTTGGCCTCGGCGGTGTTCATGCGGTCCCGCACATCGGCGATTATCTTGGTCTTGTCCCAGCCGAACTCGAATTCCAGCGCGACCGCGGCGAACCCCTCGCGCGCCGTCGCCGTCATCTTGTCCAGCCCGTCCAGATCGGAAAGCTCGGTCTCCATCGGCTTGACCAGCAGCTTTTCGGCATCCTCGGTCGAAATGCCGGGGAAGGGGACCGAGATGAACAGCGCGGGGATCTCGATATCCGGCTCGCCCTCCTTGGGCAGCCCGACATAGGCCATGGTGCCGGCCACGATCGACATGATGACGAAGGCCACGACCATCCGGGCGCGGCTGGCGGCCCAGTCGATGATCCCGGTCATTCGCGGGCCTCGCGGTAGGTGACGGCCAGCGGCACGCCGTCGGTGACGAATTCCTGCCCGACGACGATCACCTCGGCTTCGTCCGGCAGGCCCGCGACCCAGAACCCGTCCGGCGTGTCGCGCAGGATCTCGACCGCGAAGAAGCGGGCGGTGCCGTCGTCATCCGCCAGCCGCAGCCCCAGCCGCCCGGCATCGTCCAGCGTCAGCGCCGATTGCGGCACCAGATGCGCGCTCTGGCCCGGGACCGCGATGATGATCTCGACGGCCTGGCCCGCGCGGATCGTGCCCGCCTCGTTCTGGACGGCGATCTCTACCCGGAAGGTGCGTGTCGCGGGATCGGCGGTGCGGGCGACGAAACTGACCCGGCCCATGATCTCGCGGCCCGAGGCCAGCCGCCCCCCCGCCAGCGCGCCGATCTCGATCCGGTCAAGCTCGGTTTCCGGCACATAGCCGACAAGGTAGATCGGATCGAGCTGGATCACCGTCGCGCAAAGCGACCCGGGCTGCATCAGCGTGCCCAGTTCGGCCGTGTCCGCATCGAGCAGCCCGGCGAAGGGCGCGGCGATCTTCAGCCGCGCGATCTCGGTCCGGGCGGCGGCGACATTCGCCTCGCCCGCGCGGATTGCCGCTTCGGCGGCCTCCAGCCCGGCCTGGGCCGAGGCCACGCCCGCCTCGGCGGTCGAGACGGCGGTCTGCGTGCCCGCGACGCGGGTGTCGGAGGCAAAGCCGCCTTCGGCCAGCCGCTGTGCCGCGCGGTCGTTGATCTCGGCCTCGGACCGCCGCGCCTCGGCCAGAACGACATTGGCCCGCGCCTCGGGCAGGCGCGCCCTCGCCTCGGCCAGCGCGGCCTCGGCCTGGGCCAGCGTCTCGGCCCTCGTGCCCGGATCGAGTTCGCACAGCACCGCGCCCTCGGCAATGGTCGCGCCGCGGCGCAAGGGCTCCGAGATCACCCGTCCGCCGGTTTCGGCGCGGACCTCGACCTGGCGCGCGGCCTGGGTTTCGCCGCGCACCCGCACCGCACCCTGCACCGTCTCGGCGCGGCTTTTCTGCACCACGACCGAGACCCTCCGATCCGCTTCGAAAACGGTGTCCTCGGCGGTGGCGGCGACGGGTTCGGCGCCCGCGAAGGCCAGCACCCGGTCGCGCTGCATCAGCAGAAGATAGAGCGAGATGCTCACCAGCACCGCGGTAAGCATGGGGATCAAACGCATCCGGTCCTTGCCTCTTCCATCGCTTTCCCGCGTCGAGCGCATTCCCCCCGCGTTCGACGCCACCGCCCGGCTTCGGACGGGGTGATTTCAATCGGGTGAACCAATTGGTTCAGATTACAGCGCAAACTGCATTCATTCAAGCCTTGGACGCGCGTTCCGGCGGGGCTTTGCAATCCCGTCCGGGCTGGGGTATGACGGGCCCGACGCCAGATCGAGCGGGCCGAGCGAGGCAGGATGAGCAACCCCGACAGTTTCATCGAGGAAGTCACCGAAGAGGTGCGCCGCGACCGGCTTTTCCGCCTGATGCGCCGCTATGGCTGGATCGCGGTTCTGGCGGTGTTGCTGCTGGTGGGCGGCGCAAGCTGGCGGGAATGGCGCGCCGCGCAGGACCGGGCTGCGGCCGAGGCACTGGGCGATGGCATCCTGACCGCGCTGGAACTGCCAGATCCGGCCGCGCGGGTGGCCGCACTTCAGGCTCTGCCCGCAACGGGCGAGGCGCGCGGGCTGGTCAAGCTGCTGATCGCGGGCGAGATCGGCGCCGAGGCGGCACCCGAATTGCGGGCGATGGCGGACGATCCGTCGCTGCCGCTGCATTACACCCATCTCGCCGCGCTGAAGCTGGTGATGATCGAGGGACGCGCCGCCGCGCCCGATGCGCGTCTGCAAACCCTTTCGCCGCTGGCCAAACCGGGGCGTCCGTTCCGCCCGCTTGCGCTGGAACAGATGGCGCTGGCCGAGATCGACGCGGGCAATACGGCGGCCGCGCTTAGCCATCTGCGCGCGCTGGTCGAGGATGCAGGTGCGAGCGCGGGCTTGCGTCAGCGCGCCTCTCAGTTGATTGTGGCGCTCGGCGGCGGGTCCGACGAGGGCTGACGGCCCGGTTTCTGGTTTGACGAGGGGACTCGCGCGGTGAAATTCGCTTCTGCAATCGGAACCCTGACGGCGGTCGCGCTTCTGGCCGGGTGCAGCCAGAAGGAGCCGATCCTTCCGGGCGAGCGGCTTGGCGTGCGCGAGGCGCTGGGCCTGGAAGAGGGCGGCAGCGCCGCGGTGGCCCCGGTCCCCGTCGCGATCACGCTGCCCGCGCCCGTGTCCCGCGCCGATCATCCCCAGCCCGGCGGAAACGCCACCCATCTGCCCGAACATGCGGCGCTTTCGGCCGCGCCCGCCCGGATCTGGACGGCCAGTATCGGGCAGGGCGATACGCGCCGCCACCGCATCACCGCCAGCCCGGTCGTGGCGGGGGGCAGGGTCTTCACGCTGGACGCCCAAAGCCGGGTCACCGCCGTCTCGACCGGCGGCGAACTGCTCTGGGCCGCCGATCTGACGCCCGCCTCGGAGCGCGCGCGCTCGGCCTCGGGCGGGGGGCTGGCTTTCGGCGACGGGCGGCTGTTCGCGACGACGGGCTTCGGCTCGCTGGTCGCGCTCGATCCCGCAACGGGGGCGCAGCTCTGGACGCAACGCACCGACGCGCCGGTCTCGGGCGCGCCGGCCTATCGCGACGGGCTGGTCTACATTGTCAGCCGCGACAGCCGCGCCTGGGCGGTTCGGGCCGAGGATGGGCGCGTGCAATGGCAATTGCCGGGAACGCCCTCGCCCGCGGGCATGACCGGGGCGGCGGCGCCTGCGGTGTCCGACCGGCTGGCGGTCTTCCCCCTTGGCTCTGCCGAACTGGTGGCGACGCTGCGCCAGTCGGGCTTGCGGGTCTGGCAGGCGACGGTGGCGGGCCAGCGCCGCGGCCTTGTCTATGCGAATGTGACCGATCTGGTCGCCGATCCGGTGATTGCGGGCGAGGTTCTTTACATCGGCAACCAGTCGGGCCGGACGGTCGCGCTGGCCGCCAGTTCGGGCGAACGGCTCTGGACCGCCGAGGAAGGCGCCTATGGCGCGGTGCTGCCGGTGGGGGGCTCGGTGTTCCTTGTCTCGGATCAGGCGCGGCTGGTGCGGCTCGATGCTGCAAGTGGCGCCACGGTCTGGACGGTGGAGCTACCCTATTTCACCAAGGAAAAGCCCAAGCGGTTCAAGGCGATCCATGCCCATTACGGGCCGGTTCTTGCCGGAGGGCGGCTGTGGGTGGCCTCCGATGACGGGCTGTTGCGCGCCTTCAGCCCGGAAAGCGGGGCGCTCGTGCAGTCGGTCGAACTGCCCGGCGGGGCGGCGTCGCGCCCCGTGGTGGCGGGCGGCACGCTTTACGTTGTCTCGACGCGCGGGCAACTGCACGCTTTCCGCTGAGGCGAGATTGGTGTAGGCGGGCGGCTTGATCCGTCCGGAGTTGCGACAGATGAGCTTTACCCTCGCCATCGTGGGCCGGCCCAATGTGGGCAAGTCCACGCTGTTCAACCGCCTTGTCGGCAAGCGGCTGGCGCTGGTCGACGACCAGCCGGGCGTGACCCGCGACCTGCGCGAGGGCGAGGCGCGGCTGGGCGATCTGCGGTTCACCGTGATCGACACCGCAGGCCTGGAAGAGGCGACCGACGAAAGCCTTCAGGGACGGATGCGCGCCCTCACCGAACGCGCGGTCGGCATGGCGGATGCCTGCCTGTTCGTGATCGACGCGCGGGCGGGCGTCCTGCCCGCCGACGAGATCTTTGCCGAAATCCTGCGCCGCAAGTCCGCCCATGTGATCCTGGCCGCCAACAAGGCCGAGGGCGCGGCGGCCGATGCGGGCGTGATCGAATCCTATGCGCTGGGCCTGGGCGAGCCGGTGCGCCTCTCGGCCGAGCATGGCGAGGGGATGGGCGATCTCTACGCAGCCCTCGCGCCCCTGGTCGAGGAGGCCGAGACCCGCCAGATCGAGGAGGCCGCGCCCGAGACCGATGTCGATGTGCAGGACGGCGACGAGGACACCGGCCCCCGCGTGCCGAGCCGCGCGAAACCCTTGCAGATCGCCGTGGTGGGCCGCCCGAACACGGGCAAGTCCACGCTGGTCAACGCGATTCTCGGCGAGGATCGTCTGCTGACCGGCCCCGAGGCCGGGATCACCCGCGACGCGATCTCGGTGGTGCTGGACTGGCAGGGCGTGCCGATGCGCGTCTTCGACACCGCGGGCATGCGCAAGAAGGCGCGCGTGCAGGACAAGGTCGAGAAACTGTCGGTGGGCGACGCGCTGCGCGCGATCAAGTTCGCCGAGGTCGTGGTGGTGCTGCTGGACGGGCAGGCCCCGTTCGAGACGCAGGACCTCAAGATCGCCGATCTGGCCGAGCGCGAGGGCCGCGCGGTGGTCGTGGCGGTCAACAAATGGGATCTGGAAGAGGACCGGCAGTGCAAGCTGAAGGCGCTGAAAGAGGAATTCGCCCGCGCACTGCCCCAGATCAAGGGCGCGCCGCTGGTCACCGTCTCGGCGCTGACCGGCCGCGGACTTGACCGGCTGAACGAGGCGGTGATGTCGGCCTATGCGGTCTGGAACCGTCGGGTTTCCACG
>NZ_DSDD01000181.1:0-7482 GCF_011048875.1 Rhodovulum sp. | reverse complement strand
TCGCGCTCGCAGGTGTCGAACTGGCCAAAGCGGGTCTGATCGGCGCGGATCACGATCAGCGCGCAATCGGCGTTCTTCAGGAAGGCGCGGGCATCATCGTTCACCAGAACCGAGGGCAGATCGAAGATCATCAGGTCAGGCTTGTAGGCGGCCTCGATCGTGTCCAGCACCTCGACGGTATCTTCGGCCAGCAACAGCCGGGTCGGGTCGGCTTCGGGGTGGCGCGCCATCGAGAAGGCGACATTGTCGCCATAGCGCAGGGCATTCTCGGCGAAACCCGCCGCGCCGGTCAGCACCTCGCCGATGCCATGCGGTGGTTCGGTCTCGAAGAAGAGGTGCACCGAGGGATCACGAAGGTCGAGATCGAACAGGATCGAGCGCAGGTCGCGCTGGCGGCCCAGTCCCAGCGCCAGGTTGCAGGCGATCGTGGTCTTGCCCGATCCCGGCATCGGCGAGGTGATCGCCAGCCGCTTCCAGCCGTTCTGGCGCATCTGAAGCAGCACCTTGGTGCGCAGGATGTCGAAGGGCGTGGCGGCCTCGCCGGCCTCGCGGGTGACCACGAGATGATCGACCAGTTGCCGCTCGTCCAGTTCGAAGGGCGCAAGCGCCTGCCAGAGCGCATCGGTTTCGGGCACGGATCCGGTGGATCGGGCCTGGAGCTGGCGCCGGGCGGGCACCATCACTCCCTGTCCCGCGCGGGTTTTGCGGGCTTTCTCCAGAGCTGCCTGCAGTTTTTCCATGATTTTTCTTCTCGGTACGGCCGGGACTCAGCCCATGCGGGTCGCGCCGGACACCTGTCCAGCCGGGAACTGGGAAAGATCCGGACCGAGGCTGGACCATAGGGCAGGCAGCAACGCGGCCGCCATGACGAAGGACACCCCCAGAATCTGCCGCCGCCGCATCAGCCTGCCATCCTTGGCGCGCATGTGGGGAATCGTGGTGATCGGCGTGATGTTGAAGCGGCCGGTCAACTCGCCCGGGCTGCGGATGTTCCGGTTCAGGAGTTCCAGCAGCACGAAATAGGCCGCGGCCAGCCCGACCCCCGCGCCCGCGCCCAGGATCGCGACCTTGGGCCGGTTGGGTCCGGTGGGGACCTGGGGCACGTTGGCATTCTCGATCACGCTGATGCGCTGGCCCTGGGCGGTGCTTTCGACGCGCTCGCTCATCCGGGCCTGGTTGAGATTGGTGACCGCGGCGTTGTAGCGGGTCTGGATCATCTGGTAGTCGCGTTCGAGCGCGGCAAGCTGGATGCCGTTCGCCGCACTTTGCGAGATCGCGCGCTGAAGCCCGTCCAGTTCCTCTCTGGTATCGGCGATATCGATTTCGATCGTCGCGATCTGGCCGTCGATCTGGGAGAGCGTCGCATCGAGCATCGCCTGCTCGGGCGAGGTCTCGCCCTCTGCGCCCACCAGGCCGGCCTCGGCCTGGGCCTTGACCACGGCTTCCAGCCGGTCGATCACCGCCTGTAGCCGAATTATCCGGGGGCTCTGGTCGGAATAGACCGCGCGGGCGTTCTCCAGCTCCGCCCGGGCGACGATCAGCCGTTCCTCCTCGGGCGTTCGGCGAGGCCCGATCCCCTCGACGGAGCTGACCCGCCCGGTGGCCTCGAAGATGCGCAAGAGTTCCTCGCGCTGTGTCTGGCGGGCGCCGAGATCGCGCTCCAGTCGGGACAGGCGTTCCTGAAGCAGGGTCTGGCGGCCGAGCCGGTAGCTTTGTTCCTCGGGAAGGGCATCGGCATTCTCGGATTTGAAGGTCGCGATTGCCGCGCTCTGGCGGTCAAGCTCCTGACCCAGCCGCTGCACCTCCTGTTCGAAGAACGAGAGCGTGCTTTCCGCGCGCGAGGTCCGGAAGCGCGCGTTTTCCTGAAGCACCAGCGTGACATATTCGTTGACGACATCCGCCGCGATACGGCCGGAATGCGAAGAGAAGCTGATCGTCATCAGCGTCGCCTGCTCGCGCCCCGCACTGCGCCGGATCCGCGTCGAGGACCGCATCTTGCTCACCACCGCGTCGGGCTCCATCTGCCGGATGTCGGGAAAGACGCGGAAGCGATTGGCGATGTCGATGAGGTTCGCGCGCGTCAACAGCCGCTGCTCGATGATGTCGAGCTGTTCTGTCGCCCCGGTCTGCACCGTTGAGACGACCATGTTGTCCGGGATTTGCGGGGCTTCGACGAGCAGGCGGGCGGAGGTCTCGTAGGTCTCGGGCAGCTTGAACGCAGCGATGATGCCGCCGGCCACGCCGATCAGCACGAAGAGCGCCATCACCGGCAGGCGGCGCAGGAACAGGGCCCAGTAAAGTCGCAGGTCGAAATTCATTCGGCGGCCTTCCCGAAACTGTCGATCGGCTCGGCCAGCAGAAGCGGAGCGCCAAGCGGCTTGAGGATCAGCCCGTCGCGCACCAGTTCGCGGATGATGCCGATGCCGACCTTGTCCTGGCCCGCGCTCGAGGTATAGACAAGCGCCAGATCGCAGAGCTTGTTCACCACGCGCGGGATACCCCCGGATTCCTCGAAGATGCAGCGGGTCGCCTCGGGGGTGAATTCCTTGCCGGTCCCGCCAACGTGCTGCAGCCTGTGTGCGATATAGTCACGGGTCGTGGCGATATCCATCGGCTCGAGATGGTAAACCGCCATCACCCGCTGGGCGAACTGCCTCAGTTCGGGCCGGCGGATCAGGTCGCGCAGTTCGGGCTGGCCGACCAGGATGATCTGCAGCAGCTCGTCCTTGCCCGAGTTGATGTTGGTGAGCATGCGCAGCTCTTCCAGCGTCTCGGCGCCCAGGTTCTGCGCCTCGTCCACGATCAGCGCCACATGACGCCCTGCGGCGTATTCCTCGAGAACGAAGCCCTGGAACTGCTGGAACAGCGAGACATAGTCAGCCCCCGGCGTCACCGCGACGTCCAGCGCGTTCAGCACCCAGCGCAGCAGATCCCCCCGCCCGCCCTGGGCGTTCGAGATCAGGCCCACGGTCACCTCGTCATCGACCCGACGCAGCAGCGCCTGGATCAGCGTGGTCTTGCCGGTTCCCACCTCGCCGGTGACCACGGTCAGCGGCGCACGCGTCACCAGCCCGTATTCCAGCACCGAGAAGGCCCGGGCATGGGCCGGCGACCAGAACAGGAAGTCCGGATCCGGCAACAGCGAGAAGGGCCGCTCGGTAAAGCCGAAATGGGCGTTGTAGAGGGAGCTGCTCATGACCTGATTGCGTAATGTCCTTTACCCCGGAGACGGCGCTGCCGGTCGCGAGGAACGAATGACGGGAAACCTTTGCCTCTGCCTGTGGCGGTAGTGGCAAGTTGCGTCATTTTCAAGGCAATCCCGTGGCCGCCCTCAAGGTCCACTCTATCCCATGGGGCCACGATTCGCAGGAATCGTGCGCGATTCCGGGGATCCGGGCGCCCTGAAGTTTCCGTCAGATCCACAATCCGGCCGCGGTGATCGGAGTGTCCCGGTCTTCCACGCCCACAGGTTGCAGTGCCGCCCGGAATCTGCCCCGAAACGGCCTGATCAGGAAAAAATTCGCCGGAAAATCAATGCGCCCTCACCGTGACCTTTGATTCATCTCGGCCATAATGCTACCACGATACGGGTGGGTCGGCATTGTCCGACCCCGGGGGAGAACTTGCGGCCTCCGTGCCGCGGGTGAGAGGGTGACAATTTTTGAAGGATCGGCCTTGGCCGATTGCTGCTCATGACATTATATTTGACTGACTTGAATGCGGACGCCCCGGCAAAGCCGGTGATCGGTCCCGAACCGCGCCGTCAGCCGGCCCCGACAGGGATCTACCGTGCCGGCTTCAAGCGGATGCTCGATCTGGTGCTGGTCGTCGTGAGCGCACCGTTCAGCGTACCCCTGATTCTCCTGCTGGCGCTGCTCGTGATGACCGACGGGCACCGGCCGTTCTACACGCAGCTGCGCGTCGGCCGGAACGGCAAGTCCTTCCGGCTGTGGAAGCTGCGCACCATGGTGCCCGATGCCGACCGGATCCTCGAGGAATATCTCGCCCGGAACCCGGTGGCCCGGCTGGAATGGAACGCAACGCAGAAGCTGAAATGCGATCCCCGGATCACCCCGGTCGGCCGCCTTCTGCGCAAGATCTCGCTCGACGAGCTGCCGCAGCTCATCAACGTGCTGAATGGAACCATGTCGCTGGTCGGCCCGCGGCCGATGATGGTCTCGCAGAAGCCGTTCTATCCGGGAACCGCCTATTACGACCTGCGCCCCGGCATCACCGGCCTGTGGCAGATATCGGACCGCAACGACTGCGATTTCGCCGGCCGGGCGCCCTATGACGAACGGTATCATCAGGTTCTGTCCTTCTGGACAGATCTCGTCATCCTGCTGCGCACTGTCGCCGTGGTGCTGCGCGGGACCGGCTACTGACCGGCAATTGAACCATCCACGGCTTGCGGGCAGGCCGTTGAGTGCGAAAGATAGGAGGGCAGGCCAGTCATGGCCTGTCTTGCTTGCGTGTTGATTGGCCGAAGGATTTCTTTCCCGTGCGTGTTCTGACCCGACTGCTTCCCGCCGCCTTCCTGGGCTCCTCGCTCATGCTCTCGGCCTGCCAGTCCTCCGAGGACAAGGCCGAAGGCCATTACCAGACGGCCCTCGCCCTGATCGAGCAGGGCGATTACGACCGTGCCATCGTCGAACTGCGCAACGTCTTCCAGAATGACGGTGCGCATCGCGAGGCGCGCCGCACCATTGCCCAGGTCATGCGCGATCACCGCGGCAACCGGCAGGAGGCCTACAGCCAGTATCTGCGCCTGGCCGAACAATATCCCGACGATCTGGACGCCCGGATCGCGCTTGCCGAACTCGCCTTCGCCTCGAGCCTCTGGGAAGAGGTCGACCGGCATGGCGGCAGGGCCGAGGAACTGGCCCCCGAGGATGCCCGGGTCAAGGCGATCGCGACAGCGCGGGCCTATCGGGCGGCGGCGCTTGGCCGGGACGAGGCTGCGCGCCGCGAGGCGGGCCGCCGGGCCGATGCGCTGTTGAGCGAACAGCCCGACAATTTCCTGCTGCGCAATGTCGTGATCGACAACGCGCTGCGCGAGGGGGACCTTTCCCGGGCCCTGGCCGAGATCGACAAGGTGATCGCCGTGCAGCCCGACAATCCCCGCTACTACCAGGAGCGGCTGAGGGTGCTCGCCCAGACCGGCGACATGGCGGCGCTCGAGGCGCAGTTGCGCGACATGGTCGTGCGCTTCCCTGAGGATGCCAACACCAAGGCGAAGCTGGTCCGCTTCTACCTCTCGCAACAGGATATCGACGCAGCCGAGGCCTTCCTGCGCGAGCTTGTCGCCGCCTCGCCGCCCGAGGAGTCCGGTCCCACGGTGGATCTGATCCGCTTTCTCGCCGAGATACGCGGCGTCGAGGCCGCCCGGGCCGAGATCGACAGGGCAATCGCCGAACGTGCCGACCCGGTCCCGTTCCAGGTGCTGGGCGCGGGGCTGGATTTCACGGCCGGCAAGCGCGCCGAGGCGATCGCGGCGATGGAGAATGTCCTGAAGGCGGCCGAACCGTCCGAACAGACCCGCAACATCAAGATCGCGCTGGCGCGGATGCTGCTGACCACCGGCAACGAGGTGGGCGCCCGCACCCGGGTCGAGGAGGTCCTGGCCGAAGAAGCGACCCATCCCGAGGCACTCAAGATGCGGGCGGCCTGGCTGATCGAGGCCGACGACACCGATGCCGCGATCGCCGCGCTCCGGACCGCGCTCGACCGGGCCTCCGATGATTTCCAGGCGATGACGCTGATGGCCGAGGCCTATTCCCGCTCGGGCCGGCCCGAGCTTGCCCGGGACTTCCTGGCACTGGCCGTGGAAGCGTCGGGCAACGCGCCCGCCGAGACGATCCGCTATGCGCGCGTCCTGATCGGCAATGAAAGCTATCTGCCGGCCGAGGACATCCTGATCCGGGCGCTGCGCGCCGCGCCCGACAATCCCGACCTTCTGGTGGTGTTGGGCGAGCTTTACCTGCGGATGGAGGATTTCCCCCGGGCCCAGCAGGTCGCCGACACGCTGCGGCGTCTGGACAATCCGGCGGCGGTGCAGGCGGCCAACGGGCTCGATGCCGAACGCATCAACCGCCAGAGCGGCACCGAACAGGCCATGGCCTTCCTCGAACAGATCGCCGGTGGCGCAGATGCGACGCTGGCTTCGAAGATCGCGCTGGTCCGTGCCCGGATGGCGACCGGCGACAGCGCGGGCGCGCTGGAACAGGCCCGCGGGCTGAAGCAGGAAAATCCCGGCAACGAGGCGCTGGATTTCGTTCTGGCTACCGCGCTTGCGGTGAACGGCGATCTGGCCGGGGCTGAGGAGATCTATCGCGGCCTCGTCGCGGCCAACCCGATGCGGCCGGGGGTCTGGCTGGAAATCTCGCGGATCCGGCAGCGCCAGGGCGACCGCGCCACCGCGATGGCGACGATCGACGAGGGGCTGGGCCACACGCCCGAGGACGGGCAGCTTCTGTGGGCAAGGGCGTCCTTCCTGGAACAGGAGGGCGATATCGACGGCGCCATCGCGATCTACGAAGGGCTCTACGAGCGCGATTCCTCGTCGCTGGTCATCGCGAACAACCTTGCCAGCCTTCTGGCGACTTATCGCCAGGATCCGGCCAGCCTGGAACGGGCCTGGACCATCGCCCGGCGGCTGGGCGATACCGAGATCCCGGCGATCCAGGACACCTATGGCTGGATTGCCCACAGGCGCGGCGAAAGCGCCGAGGCGCTGCCCTATCTCGAGGCCGCGGCCCGGGGGCTGCCTGAGGATGCGCTGGTCCAGTATCACCTGGCCCAGGCCTATCTGGCGCTCGGCCGGCAGGACGACGCGCTGGCCCGGTTTCGCAAGGCCGTCGAGATTGCCGGTCCGGGCGACAGCCGGACCCAGATCGAGGAGGCGCGCCAGCAGCTGCGAGCGCTTCAGGCGGCCCCCGGCCCGGCCGAGAACTGAGCCGTCCGGACACCGCGGGCCGGGGCTGTCCCCGGCCCGTTGCGTGACAGCTTCACTACACCTTGCGGCGGGATGAGGCGGGTGACGTATTATACCCTTTCCTCGCCCGTCCGTGCCGACGAGAATGGCGCCAAATCTGGCAGGAAGGCAAAGCGGCATGCTGTACTTGAAACGTATCCTGACCGGTCTGGTCCTGGCCCTGATGGCGGCGGCCACGACGACAGAGGCGGTGGCGCAGCAGGAATACCGGGTTCGGCCGGGTGACACGCTGACCATCGAGGTGCTTGAGGATACCAGCCTCAACCGCGCGGTGGTGGTGCTGCCTGACGGGCGGATCAGCTTCCCCTTCGCGGGGTCGGTGCAGGTGGGCGGGCGCACAGTGGCCGAAATCGAGCGGGCGATCACCGCGGGCATCGGCCCGAATTTCGCGGTCACGCCGAATGTCTTCGTCTCGGCCCAGCCCGGCGACCGGGCGGCCTATGCCACGGGCGCGGCGCGGTCTTCGGCCATGGACATCTATTTCCTGG
>NZ_DSDD01000395.1:0-7490 GCF_011048875.1 Rhodovulum sp. | reverse complement strand
TTCAGCCGCTCCATCTGCTCGTCTGTCAGCCAGAAAAGATTGCTCATCGTGCTCCCCATCAGCGCGGGGTCTTGAATCACGCAGAGGCAGCGGCATCAAGCCAATCAATGGGTCCTGACCCTAGATCCCCCGCAACGGAAACGGCCACGCCAGCGTCCGGATGGGCTGGCCGGTCGGGGATTGGGCTGTGAGGTCGGCGTGACGCGTATTCTTGCCGTATCGGGGAGCGACCGGTCGGGCGGCACGCTTCTGTCTCTCCTGCTGTCGCAGGGGCCGGGGGTGGTCAATCTGGGTCCTTCATGTCATCTGCCCGCCGCCTGGCGCGATGCGGCCGAGTGCAGTTGCGGCCGTTCGGTGCGGGACTGCGCCTTTCATGCCCCCGTCATGGCCGCCGCCTTCGGTGCCGCGCCCGGGCGGCGTCTGCTTGCCTTTGCCGAGGGCGCGCGCCGGTTCCAGCGCCATGCCGACCGGCTGCGCGACTGGCACGAGTCAGGCCCGCAGAAGGTGCTGCGCGAACGTCACACGGCCTTTCTTGCCCGGTTGAAGGCGCTGCTGGAGGCCGCCGCGGCGACCAGCGGGGCGGATTGCCTGATCGAAACCTCGCGACAGCCCTGGATGGCGCTGGCCCTCGCGCTGGTTGCGCCCGACGATCTGCTGCTGCTGAACCTCATGCGCGATCCGCGTGCCGTGGCGGTCGCCGCGAACCTCGAAAACGGCCACCGCCGCGACACCTGGGCAAACGGCCGGGAATGGCGGGCGCGGCAGGACCGGTTGGACCGCTGGGGGCCCAACCGGGCTGCGCGGTTCAAGCTGCTGCGCTACGAGGATTTCGCCGCCGCGCCGGAGACCGAAGTGGCGGCACTGTATGCGTGGATGGGCCAGCCGGTGCCGGACGGGCTGTTCCAGACGCCGGTGCGCGCCCCCCTGTCCTGGGAGCGCCAGCACCTCTACCCGCCCGCGCCTGTCCCGGCCGGGCGCGAAACGCAGGTGGAGATCCGTCCCGGCATGGGCTGGGCCGACCCGCGGCATCGCTGGGAACACCGGCCCGCGCTGTGGGCCTCGCAGCCGTTAGCGCGGCGGCATTATCCCGCCGAACCGGGCAAACCCGGAGCGTGATGCCCGCCGCCGCGCAGTGATCCGCCGCGGCGGCAGGCGGGCGCCTCAGCGCGGTTCGTTCATCAGCCCGCGGATGATGGCATAGCAGGCCGCCAGCAGGACCAGCGTAAAGGGCAGGCCGGTCGAGACCGCCATCGCCTGCAACGCGATCAGCCCGCCGCCAAGCAGAAGCGCGATTGCAACCAGCCCCTCGACAATGGCCCAGAACACCCGCTGCACGACGGGCGCGTTGATCTTGCCGCCCGCGGCAATGGTGTCGATCACCAGCGAACCCGAGTCCGACGAGGTGATGAAGAACACCAGCACCAGCACGATGCCGATGAACGAGGTGATCGCGGTCAGCGGCAGTTGGGCCAGCATCTCGAACAGCTTCAGCTCGAGCGCGGCATCCTGCACCGCCGTCACGCCGTCATTGACGACCTGCGAAATCGCCGTGCCACCCAGCGCCGTCATCCACAGCACCGACAACAGCGTCGGCACGATCAGCACCGCGACCAGGAACTCGCGCACCGTGCGCCCGCGGCTGACGCGGGCGATGAACATGCCGACGAAGGGCGACCAGCTGATCCACCACGCCCAGTAGAAGGCCGTCCAGCCCTGCGCGAAATTCGCATCCTCGCGGCCGAAGGGCATCGACAGCGCCGGAAGATGCCGCCCATAGGCGCCGAGATTGGCGAGGGACCCGCTCAGGATGTCGATGGTCGGCCCGGCCAGGATGACGAACAGCAAAAGCGCCGCGGCGAGGCCCATGTTGATTTCCGACAGCACCTTCACACCCGAGTCGAGACCCCGCACGATCGAGGCGATGGCGATGGCGGTGATGAAGATGATGAGGATGATCAGAACCGAACTGCTGGTGCCGATCCCGAACAGATAGTCCAGCCCCGCCGAAGCCTGCTGTGCGCCGATCCCCAGCGAGGTCGCCAGCCCGAAGATCGTGGCGAAGACGGCAAGGATGTCGATGACATGGCCCGGCCAGCCCCAGACGCGTTCACCGAAGATCGGGTAGAAGGCCGAGCGCAGCGTCAGCGGCAGGCCCTTGTTGAAGCTGAACAAGGCCAGCGCCAGCGCGACCACGGCATAGATCGCCCAGGGGTGCAGGCCCCAGTGAAAGATCGTGGCCGCCATGCCCAGCCGCGTTGCCGCCTCGACATTGCCCTCGGCCCCGCCAAGCGGTGCCCAGTCGGTGCGCAGGCCGTCCTCGCCGAGGCTGACCCCGCCGAAGGCGCTGGAATAGTGGCTCAGCGGCTCGGACACGCCGAAGAACATGAGCCCGATGCCCATCCCTGCGGCGAACAGCATCGAGAACCAGCCGACCAGCCCGTAATCCGGGGTCGCGTCTGGTCCGCCCAGCCGGATCCTTCCCAGGGGCGAGACGATCAGCACGAGGCAGACGATGACGAAGATGTTGCCCGAAAGCAGGAAAAACCAGGCCAGATTGCCGGTCAGCCAGTTGCGCAGGCCGGTGAAGACGGGCTCGACCTCGTCCTGCAAGGCCAGCGTCAGCACGATGAAGGCCATGATCGCCAGCGCCGACCAGGTGAACACGACCTGATGGATGTCGAAGGACAGCGTCCAGCTTTTCTCGATATTGTCCCGACCGATCTCGTAATCGGTCTCGATGACCTCGGTCGGCCCCTCGGGTTCCGGAATCGGCTCGATATCGGGAACGTCCTCGGCCGGTGTCTGCGCCTTGTCGGCCTCGGTCTCGGGTCGGGCGGCATCGTCCCCCGATGCGCCGCTTCTGATGTCGCTCATGCGGTCTGTCCCTATTTTTCTTGTTGTCTCGTGTCCGGCAGGTCAGCGGACGACGAAGACCGACGCTTCGGAGTGCTCGGCCACGCTGCCGCCATGCGAGGGCAACAGCCAGTCAAGCCAGCTCGGCGAATGCGAGGCCATCACCACAAGGTCCGCGCCCAGCGTTTCGACCGCCTTGCGCAGCAGCCTGTCCAGTTCGGCCTGCGGATCGGGGCTGGACAGCGCATGCGCGCTGGCCTCGATGCCCTGCGTTTCGGCCTGGTGCTCGGCAAAGCCCTTGAGCTTGTCGGCGAATTCCCCGGGGGTTCGCGCGATCTGGTCGGGTACGGTGCCGGTGACGCCCACATAGACCACCGGCAGGCGGTAATGACGGGCAAGGTCGGCCGCGACATGCAGCGCCTTTTCAAGCCTGTCGAGATGGCCCAAATCAACAGGCACCAATATCCTGGAAAACATCAACTCCTCCCGTCTTGCGGATATGGGGCGGCGGGACAGGCCCACCATTCGCCCGGCAGCTTCCACGCCGGGAGAGGGGCCCTGCGCTCGATTTCCATTCGTGACCCGCACTCTAGCACCGGAACCGGCCGCTTGACCACCCGGGGCGCGGTGTCGGCTCAGACGACCAGCACCGGGCAGCGCGCCATGCCCGTCACCTTGTGGGACACGCTGCCCAGAAGGTAATCCTCGATCGAACCCATGCCGCGGCTGCCGATCACGATGACATCGTGGCCATGGTCCGCGGCGAAACGCACGATGGTTCGCGCGGTCGGACCCGATTTGACGAAGGCGCGCGGCGCCTCGATCCCGGCCTCGCGCAGGATCTGCTTGCCCAGTTCGGCGACCTCCCTTGCATGGCCGCGCATGACATCGTCCAGGTTTCCCGGCTCGTCCTTGCGCACCATCGACAGCGACGCCTCGAGCATCGAGTGATGGCGGTAGACCGTCAGGATCGACAAGGGCGCGTGACAAAGCAGGGCAAGCTCCGCCGCCTTCTGCAGCGCGCGCTTGCCGTTCTCCGATCCGTCGAAGGGGGCGAGAATGGACTTGAACATGCGTCCTCCTTTCGTCGCGACGTTGCGGGCGCGGTCACTTGTCGAAGGCGAGGTCGCGCAGGAACAGCGCGATCTGCGGGAAGAAGATCAGCGCGACCGACACGCAAAGCAGGATCACGATGAAGAGCGGCGTGCCGCGGATCACCTCCCAGTAGGGCCGCTTGAAGACTGCGATGGCGGTGAAGATATCGCATCCGAAGGGCGGCGTGGCCGACCCGATGGCCACCTGCAGCACGATCAGCGTGCCGACCAGAACGGGGTCCAGCCCGACCGAATTGACGACCGGGGCGAAGATCGGCACCAGGATCAGGATCACCACGATGGGATCGACGAACATGCAGCCGATGAAGAAGGCGATCGAGATCACGAACAGAACCCCGATCTGCCCTATCTCGTCGATGCCCACCCCCGACAGGATCGCCTGCGGGATCTGCGCGAACGAGATCACCCAGGAAAACGCCGCCCCCGCCGCGACCAGGATGAACACGACCGCGGTGATCAGCCCGGTGGACTTGGCCGTGCGGTAGAGGCCGGCAAGGTCAAGCTCACGAAACACGACCATTTCCAGGATGATCGCATAAGCACGCAGGCTGCGGCCGCCTCGGTCGGGCTGAAGATGCCGCCATAGATGCCGCCGATGATGATCGCCGGAAAGCCCAGCGGCCAGAGCGCGCCACGCACGGCGCGCAGGCGTGTGCCCCAGTCGGCCCGGTCCTCGGTCGGCACGTCATTGCGCACCGCGTAGATCCAGGAATAGATCGAGAACAGCACCAGGATCAGCAGCCCCGGACCGATCCCCGCGATGAACAGTTCGGCAATCGAGGTGTTCGACACCACGCCATAGATGATCATCCCGATGGATGGCGGGATCAGGAAGGCGATGTCGGAGGCGTTCACGATCAGCGCCAGGATGAAGCTGTCGCCATAGCCCGCCTTCTGCATCCGCGGCCTCAGCGGCCCGCCGATGGCCACCACGGTCGCCTGCGTGGACCCCGAGACCGCGCCGAACATGGTGCAGGCGCTGGCGGTGGCAATCGCCAGCCCGCCCCGCAGGTGACCGACGAAGGCCATCACCATGTCGATCAGCCGCCCCGCCGACTGGCCGCGCGTCATGATGTCGGCGGCGAAGATGAACATCGGCACCGCGATCAGCGAGGCGGGCCTGATCCCCGCCATCATCTGCTGGATCAAGGTTTCCAGCTGGGAAAAGCCGCCGAACATCATGACGAAGCCCACGAAGGCGCCGATGATGAGCGGGATCATCATCGGAAAGCCCAGCAGCAGCAGGACGACCATGATGGAAAAGATCGTGATGCCCATGGCTCAGACCTCCATCTCGTCGTCTTCATACCCTTCGAGCACGGCGGTCGAGAGGTAGATATCCCTGGAAATGACGTTCTTGATGGCGGTCAGCAGGTATTGCAGCCCGGTCATGAAGAACCCGATGGGCACGATGATGAGCGTCGTCCAGACCGGGATTTGCAGCGCAGGCAATACGCGGCCGCGCCCCGCCTGGGTCAGCAGATATTGCAGCGAATACCAGCACAGCAGGAACATGAACGCCGCCGTGACCAGCGCGATCACGATCATCAGCGCCTTGCGCGCGCGACCCGGCAGCATGTCGTAGATCGCCGTCATGCGGATATGGCGCCCCTGCCGCGCCGCATAGCTGATGCCCGAGAAGGTGATCACGATGATGAGGATACGGTTCAGTTCCTCGGAAAAGAACAGCGAGCTTTGAAAGACATAGCGCCCGACCACATTGGCGATGGTGTTCAGCGCCATCAGCAGGACCCCGCCCGCCAGCAGCACCGATTCCAGCCGCGCGATGACCATATCCAGCCGGCCCAGCACCCCCGGCAGGGTCGAGACATAGGCGGTTTCGGCCGCGCTGTCCGGCGATGCAGGATCGGTGCGGGGACGGGGCTGCGGGGACGGGCTGTCTGACAAGGCCGTTATCCTTCGAAGGGGCGCGAAAAAGGCGGGCGCCCAAGCTGGGGGCGCCCGCCAGTGGCCGTCATCAGCTCGAGGACGCCTCCTGCGCCGTGGCGAGGTCCTCTTTCATCTGTTCGAGGATCGCCTGGCCGCGCTCGCCCGTCATCTCGATGAACCGCGCCTCGACCTTCCGGGCGGCCTCCTTGAAGGGCGCGCGCTGTTCCTCGGTCAGCGTGGTGAAGGTCACCGAGGGCTTGGCTGCCCTGATCTTCTCGATCGAGGCCTCGTGCAGCCCGTCCTGATAGTCGATGATGTGGTCGAAGGCCACGTCGATGGCGTTGCGGATCACCTGCTGATCCTCCTCCGACAGCCCGTCGAAGAAGTCCTTGTTGGCCATGACCGCCGTGGTGAAGTTGTTGTGGCCGATCATCGTGACGTGGTCGGTGACCTCGTACATCTTGGTCGACTCGATGAAGAACATCGGGTTTTCCTAGCCCTGGATGATGTTGGTCTGCAACGCGCCATAGACCTCGCCCCAGGGCAGGGGCGTGGGCGTCGCGCCGAACGCCTTGTAGCTTTCCACCAGCAGCGGGTTGGTCATGGTGCGGACCTTGACCTGGTCCAGGCCCTCGGGCGTGGTGAACGGCCCCTTGGTGGTGATCGCCACCTCGCCCTCGGGGAACATGGTCAGAGGCTCCAGCCCCTGCTCGGCGTAAAGCTCGGGGAACATCCCGTTGATCGCCTTGGAATTGCGGAAGAAGCTGGCCAGCGTTTCCGTGTCGGTCGGCAGCAGGTAGGGCACGAAGAACACCTGCGCCTCGGGGATCAGCGAGCCGGTGAAACCGGGGGACTGGTCGACGAATTGCAGGATACCGGCCTGCGCCTGTTCCATGATGTCGGCGGATTCGCCCAGCGTGCCGTAGGGAAACAGCTGGATCTCGTGGTCGGACCTGGCCTCGACCTCTTCCTTGAACTTCTGGGCAAAGATGCCCTGCACCTCGTCCATGGCCTCTTCGAACGCATAGCGCCAGGTATCGGCCTGCGCGACCGTCGCCGTCAGCGCGATCCCAAGCGCCGTGGTCGCCACGAGGCGGTGAAACTTTCTCATCGGATCTCTCCTCTGGTTGCCTTCGCACGGGCCCGACATGGCCCCAGGCGTCGAGTGGTTCGGGCGGATGCGGGGCACCCTTTTCCTTCGACTTACGAAGGTTATCCCTTTATCGAACCAAGCTGACAGGCTACCGGAACGTGACGGCACCTTATGGTCAAGTCAGCATTTTCTATGGCCACAGCATCGCAAGCTCTGGACGTGCTGTCAAGGAAGCGGTCTATCCGAAAGGATAATGGTTAGTCTGGTGAAGCGTCTTGCCGTGAAGAACGATCCCCTTCCCATCCGCCATGGCGCCCCAGGCGGTGAATGCAGCGGCAGAGGCCACGGCCCGCCGACGCAGCGATCAAGGGGATGACCGGGGACGCGCGAGCGGGAGGGCGCAAAGCCTGTCCGGCAGGGCGTGATACCGCGCGAAAGGGCGCGCGGTCGGGCCGTCGTCAAGCTGGCCCGTCTTGCGCCTGAGCGCCGGGAACAGCTTGCAGAGCTCGGACCGCTCGCCGGAGCCAAGCGCGCACCGG
>NZ_DSDD01000112.1:0-7498 GCF_011048875.1 Rhodovulum sp. | reverse complement strand
CGCCGCCGATGAACATGATCCCCGGGCGGCTGTTCCACGAGAACGGGCAGGTCTTTGTCCTGCCCCGCGGCGCGCGTGAACGCATCCGCTTTCCCCTCGACGGGCCCGCCGGGCAGGGCGAGGGGCTGACCGATGGCCGCGAGGTGGTGTTGGGCCTGCGCCCGGAAACGATCTTTGCGGCCGGGGCCAAGCTGCCGGGGCCGAACCGCTACCTGTTCGAGGCGTCGGTCGAGGTGGTGGAACCCACCGGCCCCGACACGATGCTGGTCTTCCAGATCGGCGGGCAGGACCTGGTCGCCCGCGTCCGCCCAGAGGATATCGCCACGCCCGGCGCCGCCTTCCGCTTCGAGGTGGACATGGGCAAGGCCAAGCTGTTCGACGCCGATACGGGCCGGAGCCTCTGAGCGAAAGCCCGGCGGGAGGATCCCGATTGACTTTGTCGACAAAATCTCTCAGGAATAAGGGGCTGCGTGTTCGCCGCCGGGATCCTGCGCCATGATCGTCTGCCATTGCCGAAACATCCCTGACCGCGACATACACGCCGCCATAGACTGGATGCGCTCATCAGACAGGCAAACGATCATCACGCCGGGCAGGATCTTTCACGCGCTGGGCACTTCCTCCGATTGCGGGTGCTGTCTGCCTGTCTTCCTTGATACGATGCTGGTGAATCCGAACCTTGAAGTTCCCCGCGAACTTCAAGGGCTTCGCAATCCGATCCCGGACCCACAAAGGAGAGATCAACATGAAGGGTGACCCCAAGGTCATTGACTATCTCAATCGTGCGCTGCGCAGCGAACTGACGGCGGTCAACCAGTACTGGTTGCATTTCCACCTGCAGGAGGATTGGGGCCTTGGTCATATGGCCAAGAAGAGCCGCGAGGAAAGCATCGAGGAGATGAACCACGCCGACAAGCTGGTGGCGCGCATCCTGTTCCTCGAAGGCCATCCCAACCTGCAGAAGCTCGATGCGCTGCGGATCGGGCAGACCCCGAAGGAAACGCTGGAATGCGACCTTGCGGCCGAGCATGAGGCGCATGCGCTCTACAAGGAGGCGCGCGAATACTGCGCCAGCGTTGGCGACCATGTCAGCAAGCACCTGTTCGACGAGCTTCTGGCCGACGAGGAGGGGCATATCGACTTCCTCGAAACCCAGCTTGACCTGCTCGCGCGGATCGGTCCCGAGAACTATGCACATCTTAACGCAAGCAGGATAGACAAGGCCGAATAAGGCCCTCCGCCCGGCGTTGGCGGCCCTTGTGGCCGCCACGCCCTGACTGACGCCCCCCGGTCGATGGACGGGTAAGGCGGCCGCCCCCCCCCCCACACACACTCGCCATGATTGAAGCCTCAGGCCCGTCCTGGCCCGGTGCGACCCGGCAGGATCGCGGGACAATTCCGGGCGCTTGGGACAATTGGTGCGGAAATACCTAAGTCTTGGCCTTAATCATGGTTTTAGAGCGTGTTTTTCTGGGCAGGGCGATTTTCCGGTGCCATATTCCCGCCAGATAGCGAGGAGTGCATTGGATGGCTGAACGAGTGGTCTTGGTTACAGGGGGCGCGGGCTTCCTTGGATCTCATCTGTGCGATCGCTTGATGGGCGAAGGCGCCCGCGTGATTTGTCTCGACAACCTGATGACGGGCTCGATCGCGAACATCTCGCACCTGATCGGCAGGCCCGGCTTTCGCTTCGTGCAGCATGACGTGATCGCCCCCTTCGATCCGAACGAGGCGGTGGACGAGATCTTCAACCTCGCCTGCCCGGCCTCGCCGCCGCAATATGCGCGCGACCCCATCCACACCTTCCAGACATGCGTTCTGGGGGCGATGAACATGCTGGAACTGGCGCGCGCAAACGGCGCGAGGATCGTCCAGGCCTCGACCTCCGAGGTCTATGGCGATCCCTCCGTGAGCCCGCAGCCCGAAACCTATCGCGGCAGCGTCAACCCCGTGGGTCCGCGCGCCTGCTACGATGAGGGCAAGCGCGGCGCCGAGACGCTGTTCTACCATTACCGCGAAAGCCACGCGCTGGATGCGCGGATCGCGCGGATCTTCAACACCTACGGCCCGAGGATGAGCCCCGATGACGGCCGCGTGGTGTCGAACTTCATCGTCCAAGCGCTGACCGGTGCGCCGCTGACCGTCTATGGCACCGGCCGGCAGACGCGGTCCTTCTGCTATGTCGACGATATGGTCGAAGGGCTGATGCGGCTCATGGCCGCGCCGGGGCGTGGATTGGGTCCGGTCAATCTGGGAAATCCGGGCGAGTTCACGATGCTGGAACTGGCCGAAATGGTGCTTGCCAAGACGAGCTCGGATTCGCCCCTGACCTTTGCACCGCTGCCCCAGGACGATCCGCGCCAGCGCCGCCCCGATATCGCACTGGCCGACCGGCTGCTGGGCTGGGCGCCCGGCGTGCCGCTTGCCGAGGGGCTGGATTGCACCATCGCGTATTTCGCGGAAAGCATCCATCAGGGCAAGACCGGAGAATAGGAGCGGACCTTGCCCCAGTCGAATGCAGTTCTGGTCACCGGCGGTGCCGGTTACATCGGCTCTCATACCTGCAAGCGGCTGGCCGAGGCGGGCTGGCTGCCGGTGGCCTATGACAATCTCTCGACCGGCCATGCCGACGCGGTGCGCTGGGGTCCGCTGGTGCGGGGTGATACCCGCGACGCTGCGGCCGTTGCAGAGGCGATCCGCGCCCACGCCCCTGTGGCCGTGATCCACTTTGCCGCTGCGGCCTATGTTGGCGATTCGGTGCGCGATCCGGGCTTCTACTACGACAATAACGTGAACGGCATGCTGGGGCTTCTGACCGCGTGCCGCGAGACCGGGCTTGCCCGCGTGATCTTCAGCTCGTCCTGCGCTACCTATGGCGTGCCTGAACGCCTGCCGATCACCGAGGATACCCCCCAGAGCCCGATCAACCCCTACGGCCGGACCAAGTTGATCGGCGAATGGATGCTGGCCGATTTCGCCCGCGCCCATGGCATCCGCTATGCCGCGCTGCGCTATTTCAATGCCTGCGGGGCGGATCCCGACGGCACGCTTTGCGAACGCCACGACCCCGAGACGCATCTGTTGCCGCTGGCGCTGTTCGCGGCAGATGGGCGGCGTCCGGCACTCGATCTTTACGGCACCGATTACCCCACGCCCGACGGCACCTGCATCCGCGACTACATCCATGTCTGCGACCTGGCCGAGGGGCATCTGGCCGCGCTGCGCCATCTGGAAGCGGGCGGCGACAGCGTGGCGGTCAACCTTGGCACCGGCACCGGCCATTCCAACCGCGAGGTGCTGGCCGCCGTCGGTCGCGTGCTCGGCCGCCCGGTGCCCGTGAACGAGGTCGCGCGCCGCGAGGGCGATCCGCCCGCGCTGGTCGCCGACCCGACCCGCGCGCGCGAGGAGCTGGGGTTCACGGCCCGCCATTGCGACCTTGACGCGACCGTTGCCGATGCGGCGCGGGCCTTCGGCATGAAGCCCGGTGATGACGCCACGCCCTGACGCAAGGACCGCGCGCCCGCGTCCGCACCATCTTGTTTCGGTCTACACGCCGCGCATGAAGCTGCGCTACTGGCTGTCGGTGCTGCTTTGGGCCGTGGCGGCGCTGTGGTTCTGGGTCTGGTGGTTCCAGCCGCACCACAATATCGGGACCTTCCGCTATGTGGTCATCACGCTGGCCGTGGCCTGGGTGATGTTCCTTCAGGTCTATTACCTGACCGTGATGCTGCGCGCCGTGCGCCCCTCGGGCGATCTGGCGGCGCTGAACGGCGCGCGGGTGGCCATGGTCGTGACGAAAAGCCCGTCCGAACCCTTCGAGGTGGTGCGCCGCACGCTTGAGGGGATGCTGGCGCAGGACTGGCCGCATGACACCTGGCTGGCCGACGAGGATCCCGCGCCAGAGACGCTGGCCTGGTGCGCCGCCCATGGCGTCAAGGTCTCGACCCGCAAGGACCGGCCCGACTACCACCGCAAGGACTGGCCGCGCCGGACCCGCTGCAAGGAAGGCAACCTTGCCTTCTTCTATGACAGCTACGGCTATGACGGATACGACTTCGTCTCGCAGCTTGACGCCGACCATGTCCCCCAGCCCGGCTACCTGCGCGAGGTATTGCGCGGTTTCGTCGATCCGGAGGTCGGCTATGTCAGCGCGCCCTCGATCTGCGCCGGCAATGCGGCGACAAGCTGGGCGGCGCGGATGCGGCTCGATCACGAGGGGATGTTCCACGGCATCCTGCAGGCGGGCTATTCGAACGGCTGGGCGCCGATGTGCATCGGCTCGCATTACGCGGTGCGCACGGTGGCGCTGCGCGAGATCGGCGGGCTGGGGCCGGAACTGGCCGAGGATCATTCGACCTCGATGATGATGAACGCCTTCGGCTGGCGCGGGGTGCATGCCTTCGACGCCATCGCGGTGGGCGACGGACCGGTGACCTTCGCCGACATGCTGACCCAGGAATTCCAGTGGTCGCGCAGCCTGGTGACGCTGTTCCTGCGCTATACGCCGGGCTATTTCTCGGGGCTGCGGCCGATCCTCAAGTTCCAGTTCCTGTTCTCGCAGCTCTGGTATCCGGGCTTTGCCTTCTTCATGGCGGCCACGCTGCTTGTGCCGATCACGGCCGTCCTGTTCGACATGCGCTTCGCCAATGTCACCTACCCGGCCTTTGTCGGCCATAGCGCGCCGGTGGTGCTGGCCTTCATCCTGATCGCCTATCAGCTCAAGGCCGACGGGCTGTTCCGCCCGACTGATGCCAAGGTCATCAGCTGGGAAAAGGGGCTGTTCCAATGCGCGCAATGGCCCTGGGTGCTGTGGGGATGCCTGATGGCGGTGCGCGACAGTCTCACGGGCCGTTTCGTCGATTTCCGGATCACGCCCAAGGGCACGTCGGCGGCCACGCGGATGCCGTTCCGGGTGCTGTTGCCCTACATGGTGATCGCGGCAGCGGCGATCCTGCCGGTTCTGGCCGTCGAACATCTCGAGAACTCGGCCGGCTTCTACCTGCTGTGTCTTTTGAACGCAGCCCTCTATCTCGCCGTTCTCGGCGTGGCGCTCACGCATCATATCCGCCAGACTGGCCTCGGCTGGATGGGCAATGCGCTGCGCCTGGGTCCGCAGGTGGCGATCGCCCTGGCGCTGGCGGTCACGCTGGTGTTTTCGGGCTGGCTAAGGGGCATGCAAAGCCTGCATTATCTGTCCACCGGACTGGGACCCTACCAGTTCACCAAGGTGGAATTCCTGGTCTCCGGGGCCGGGCAAGGGGGCAAAAGGTCGATGCGCTATTCGTTCGACCTTCCCTTTGCGCGGCAGGACCGCAGACCGTTCATCGAGTGAGGAACGCATCATGGCCTACGCTCTGAAACCCGCAATGACCGCATTGGCCGCCAGCCTGGCGCTGTCCGGCGCCGCGCTTGCGGAATCCGCGCCCCCGGGCGAGTTGCCCTTTGGCGTCTACGATCCGGACGGGCTGTTCGCGGACGATCCCGAGGTCACAATCGAACACCTGTTCCTGCCCTGGGAAGACGTGTTCCTGCCCAGCCTGATCGAGGCGGATGCCTATGCGCTGGCGCGCGGCCGGTCGATCCTGGCCACGATCGAGCCCTGGACCTGGAACCGCAGCGAGCGCAACACCCCCGAGATCCTGCAACAGGGCATCGCCTCGGGCGACTATGACCGCTACATGGCCTCGATCTGCGCCGTGCTGAACCTGTTCGACAGCCCCGTCACCGTGCGCTGGGCGCATGAGATGGAGGATGAAAGCGGCCAGTTCATCTGGGCCGACTGGGAGCCGGAGACCTATATTGCCGCCTATCGCCGCATGGTGGATGTCTGCCGTGCCCAGGCGCCCGGGGCGAACTACATGTGGTCGCCGCTCGGCCTCGAGGATCTTGCCGAATACTATCCCGGCGATGATTATGTGGACATCGTCGGTCTGTCGGTCTTTGGCCTCCAGCCATGGGAGCGCGAGATCCTCGGCGCGGAACAGTCCTTCGAGTCGATCCTCGCGCCCCGCTACGCCCGCGCCGAGCCATTCGGCAAGCCCGTGGTGGTGGCCGAACTGGGCTATTCCGGCAGCGAGGACTATGTCGCGAAATGGGACAGCGAGATTCGGCTGATCTATCCCGAGTTCCCCAGCCTGGTCGCCGTGGTCTATTTCAACCAGAAAGAGGTCTATCCCTGGCCCGACGGCTACGGCCTGCCGAACTGGCGCTTTGACTCGCGCGTGATCGACGAATAGGCGCGGGGATACATCCCCGACGCGAAAATCGGCCGAGGGCCGCCCGGAAATCGGGCGGCCCTCGGCAGTTTATTGCCTGTGACGGCGGGTCTGCGCGGTGCGGTCTCGGCATTGCCATCGCAATGCCACAAAAAGGCGCCACCACTCGACGACGCTCATCTTGCTTGGGGCCTTCGGCCTGGTTCGGCACCGCCATGTGCATGCCGGGCAGGGCGGCCTTGTGTCGAGCACTCGTGGACAGGCAACGCAGGAAAAACTCGTCATGCGACTGAAAAGACGCCCATTCCGCGCCGCTCTTCCGCTGATCGCCGCGCTGGCGACGGCCGGAACGATGGCCAGTGTCGCCCCGGCCGCGGCCGAGGGAAAGATTGTACAGCGCCCGGCCATCGTCGGCGCCTCGGTCATGCGCTGGCTGAACCCCGCGCCCCGGGCGGACAGGTCGCTGTCCATGCGCGAACGCAAGGCCATGGCCAGCCGGTTCGATTCCCGCCATGGCAGCGGCACTTATATCTGCACCGCCTCGGGCTTCGGCAAGCGGCCCAGCTGCTTCACCCGCTAGGGCCCCGCGCCTCTTTCCCCACGCCCCCGTTCCGGGCTATGCCCGGCATGCAGGCGGGCGTGTCCGGGTTCCGGCCGGGCCTGCGGCAGCGGCAGGGACCAGAGGCATGAGACCCCCAGACCCCAGAGACACCAGCGCGCCACCGGTGATCGTCTGGCTGGCCGAATGGACTCGCCGCAAGGACGCGATCTTCGCCGCGATTGCCAGCCAATCGGGCGGCGGGCGGCGCCTGCCGCTGATCGGGCTGTCGTTCCGCAACTTTCCCGAAACGCAAGAACGCGCCGCCGCCGCGCTGGCCGTGGCCAAGCGCCAGCCCAGGGGGCGGCTTGGCCGGGCGCTGAAACGGGCGCTGATCGCAGCGCAATACAATTGGTCGCGCCGCTTCTTCACCCGCCAGCCCGGCGCCGTTGCCGTCTGCTGGAACGGGCTGACCGGCTCGCGCCGCGCCTTCATGGAAGGGGCGCGGGATGCAGGTGCAGGGCGGCTATATGCGGAACTCGCCCCCTTTCCGGGGCGGATCACCCTCGACCCGCTGGGCGTGAACGCGCAGAACGCCCTGCCGCGCGACCCTGGTTTCTACCGCGACTGGGCCGCCGCCGACCCGGCCCGGCAGGGCGAGGGCTGGCGCGCGCTGGGCGCGAACCTCACCGCGCGCGCCTCGCGCCGGGCCGATGTGGGGCAGGGGGATGGGGATGCGCTGGCG
>NZ_DSDD01000165.1:0-7650 GCF_011048875.1 Rhodovulum sp. | reverse complement strand
GGACAGCGCGCGCGCGGCCCAGAGCGCGGCGCGGCGGTCGATCCCCAGCCCGGCGAAGGCGTCGGCCTCGGCCAGGGCGGCGACCAGCGCGGGGGGCAGGCCGGCGCGGCGCCAGACATCCTCGACGCATGCATAGCCGTTGCCGCGGGCCGCGACGATCCAGGCGGCCTCCTCCTCGGGGATCGCCTTGATCTGGCGAAAGCCCAGCCGCAGGCAGAGCCTGCCCCGGTCGTCGGATTCCACGCTGTTGTCCCATTGGCTGGCATTGATGCAGACCGGGCGGATCTCGACCCCGTGTTCGCGGGCGTCGCGCAGGATCTGGGCGGGCGCGTAGAAGCCCATGGGCTGGGCGTTCAGCAGCGCGCAGGCGAAGATCGCGGGGTGGTGGCGCTTGAGCCAGGCCGAGGCGTAGACCAGCAGTGCGAAGCTGGCGGCGTGGCTTTCGGGGAAGCCGTAGGAGCCGAAGCCCTCGATCTGGGAAAAGCAGCGTTCGGCGAAGGCGCGGTCATGGCCGTTGCGCGCCATGCCCCTGAGGAAGCGGTCGCGGAATTCGGAGACATTGCCATGCTTGTTGAAGGTGGCGAGCGACCGGCGCAGGCGGTCGGCCTCGTCGGGTGAAAAGCCCGCGCCGGTGATGGCGATCTGCATCGCCTGTTCCTGGAAGAGCGGCACGCCCAGCGTCTTGGACAGCACCGCGCCCAGCGCGTCGGAGGGGAAGCTTACCTGCTCCTCGCCATTGCGGCGCCTGAGATAGGGGTGGACCATGTCGCCCTGGATCGGCCCCGGGCGGATGATCGCGACCTGAATCACGAGGTCGTAGAAGCAGCGCGGCCGCATCCGGGGCAGGAAATTCATCTGCGCCCGACTTTCGACCTGGAAGACGCCCAGCGAATCGGCACGGCAGAGCATGTCGTAGGTCGCCGGATCCTCGGGCGGGAGGGTGGCGAGGTCGAGCCGGTGGCCATGCTGGCGCTCGATCAGTTCGAACGCCTTGCGGATGCAGGTCAGCATGCCCAGCGCGAGGATGTCGACCTTGAGGATGCCCAGCGCGTCGATATCGTCCTTGTCCCAGCAGATCAGGGTGCGCCCCTCCATCGCGGCATTCTCGATCGGCACCAGTTCGTCGAGACGGCCTTCGGTGATGACGAAGCCGCCGACATGCTGGCCGAGATGGCGCGGGAAGCCCTGGATTTCCGCGATCAGGTCGAGCGTGCGGCGCAGGCGCGGGTCGGCGGGGTCGAGGCCGATCTCGCGCAGGCGGTGGTCGTCGATGGCGCCCGAGCCCCAGCCCCAGACCTGGCTGGACATGGCGGCCAGCGTGTCTTCGGACAGGCCCATGGCGCGGCCCACCTCGCGCACGGCGCGCTTGCCGCGGTAGTGGATGACAGTGGCGCAGAGCCCGGCGCGGTGGCGACCGTAGCGGTCATAGATGTGCTGGATCACCTCCTCGCGGCGCTCATGTTCGAAATCGACGTCGATATCGGGGGGCTCGCCGCGGGCCTCGGAGATGAAACGCTCGAAGACCATGGTGCCGATCTCGGGAGAGACGGAGGTGATGCCCAGGGCATAGCAGACCACCGAATTGGCGGCCGAGCCGCGGCCCTGGCAGAGGATGCCGCGGGACCGGGCGAAATCCACGATGTCGTGGACGGTGAGGAAATAGGGTTCGTAGCGCAGTTTCGCGATCAGCGCGAGTTCATGGGCGAGCATGGCCTGCACCCGGTCGGAGGCGCCGTCCGGGTAGCGGCGGGCCAGGCCTTCGCGGGCGAGGCGGGCGAGCCGCGCGGCGGCGGTTTCGCCCTGCGCGCCTTCGGACGGGTATTCGTAGCGCAGCTCGTCCAGCGAGAAGGTGCAGCGCGCGGCGATCTCGGCGGTGCGGTGGACGGCGGCTTCGTGACCGGCGAAGAGGCGCAGCATCTCGGGCCCGCTGCGCAGGCGCTGTTCGGCATTGGCAAGCGCTGCATGGCCCAGATCCTCGACCCGGCAGCCCCGGCGGATCGCGGTCAGCACATCGGCCAGCCGTCGGCGGCGGCCGTGATGCATCAGCGGGGCGGCCGAGGCGATGGCGGGCAGGCCGATCGCGCGCGCGAGGGAGGCGAGCCGGTCGAAGCGGGCGGCGTCCTGCCCGTCATAGGTGGGCGCCATCAGGAGCGACACCTGTCCGGGGAAGCGGCGCGTCAGCCGCTGCGCCTGTGGCCGCCATTCGCCCGCGCCGCGCCGCGAGGTCGGGGCCTGTGGCGGGTGGAGCAGGATTTCGAGGCCGTCGCCCCAGTCCAGCAGGTCGTCGAACGTCAGCGTGCAGCCGCCCTTTGCCGCCCGCAGCCTGCCGATGGAGAGCATCCGGCAGAGCCGTCCCCAGGCGGCACGGTCGCGCGGCAGGACGGTCGCGGTTAGCCCGTCGGTCAGCACCAGCCGCGCGGCGGGCAGCAGGCGCGGCACGGTATGGATCGGGGCCGAGGGCGGGCGGGGCAGATGGGCGGGGCAGGGCGGGCCGATCGGCGCGGCCGCCTGCACCAGCGCCACCTCGCGCGCGATCTCGCGCGCCGCGACATGCGCCCGCACCAGCCCCGCGACCGAGTTCTCGTCGGCGATGGCCAGCGCCGCGATGCCCAGAATCGCGGCACGCTGCATATGCTCCTCGGGATGCGAGGCACCGGTCAGGAAGGTGAAGTTGGAGCTGACGGAAAGTTCGGCGAACATGGCGAGTCGGGAGTATATTCACGTTTTGTTCCAGATTGGAGTCCCGATTGCCCGGATCCGGGGCGGGCGCGGGCCGGTAACCTTTGCAGACTGGCGTCACGCCCGTTTTGGCGCTACACTCGCCCCCAGACCCGGAAAACGGGCAAGAGCAGAGGCAGTCGAGGCAGTACGCCCATGACGGAAATGGTCTACGGGACCGCGCCCATTCGCGCGGGCGAACCGGTCTTGCCGCGTTGGTGGCGGACGGTCGACAGATGGGCGATCTCCTGCATCCTGGTGCTGTTCGGGGTCGGACTGTTGCTGGGGCTGGCCGCCTCGCCGCCGCTGGCGACCAGGCACGGGCTGGACGCTTTCCACTATGTCGAGCGGCAGATGCTGTTCGGAGTGCTGGCGCTGGGCACGATGATGCTTGTCTCGATGATGTCGCCGGACATGGTGCGCAGGCTGGGCGTGATCGGCTTTCTGGGCGCGCTCCTGGCGCTGGCCTTGCTGCCGGTCCTGGGCACGGATTTCGGCAAGGGGGCGGTGCGGTGGTATTCGCTGGGCTTTGCCAGCGTGCAGCCCTCGGAATTCCTGAAACCCGGTTTCATCGTGCTGGCCGCCTGGATGCTGGCCGCGGCGCAGGATCTGAACGGCCCGCCGGGACGCATGATGTCGCTGGGCGTGACGCTGGTGGTGGTGCTGTTCCTGGCTCTCCAGCCCGATTTCGGGCAGGCGGCGCTGATCCTGTTCTCCTGGGGGGTGATGTATTTCGTGGCGGGCGCGCCGTTCCTGCTGCTGGTCGCCGTGGCGGGCACGGTGGTTGCGGGCGGCACGCTGGCCTATCAGGGGTCCGAGCATTTCGCCCGCCGCATCGACGGCTTCCTGTCGCCCGAGATCGACCCGCGCACGCAGCTCGGCTATGCGGTGAACGCGATCCAGGAGGGCGGGTTCTTCGGCGTGGGCGTGGGCGAGGGGCAGGTGAAATGGTCGCTGCCCGATGCCCATACCGATTTCATCATCGCGGTTGCGGCCGAGGAATACGGCCTCGTGCTGGTGGCCGCGATCATCGCGCTTTACACGGTGATCGTCGTGCGCTCGCTGTTCCGGCTGATGCGCGAGCGCGACAGCTTCATCCGGATCGCGGGCACGGGGCTGGCCTGCACCTTCGGCGTGCAGGCGCTGATCAACATGGGCGTGGCGGTGAAGCTTTTGCCCGCCAAGGGCATGACGCTGCCCTTTGTAAGCTATGGCGGCTCGTCGCTGGTCGCGATGGGGATGATGGTGGGCATGCTGCTGGCGCTGACGCGCAGCCGGCCGCAGGGCGAGATCGGCGACATCCTGCGCCGCCGGGGGCTGGCATGAGCGCGCCGCTGCTGGTCATCGCCGCGGGTGGCACCGGCGGGCACATGTTCCCGGCCCAGGCGTTGGCCGAGGCGATGCTGGCCCGCGGCTGGCGGGTGAAACTCTCGACCGATGCCCGCGGCGCGCGCTATGCAGGCGGCTTCCCGGCCGAGGTCGAGATCGCCGGCGTCCCCGCCGACAGCCTGGCGCGTGGCGGGGCGCTTGCGCGGATCGCGGCCCCCTTCCGGCTGGGCGCGGGCGTTCTGGCGGCGCTGGTGAGCATGCTGCGCGATCGTCCGGCGGTGGTGGCGGGCTTTGGCGGCTACCCGTCCTTTCCGGCGCTGAGTGCGGCCATCGCGCTGAAACTGCCGCGGATGATCCACGAACAGAACGGCATCCTCGGCAAGGTCAACCGGCTTTACGCGAAGAAGGTGCACGCCATCGCCTGTGGCACCTGGCCGACCGACCTGCCGGACGGCGTCGAGGGCTGGCACACCGGCAACCCGGTGCGCGCCGCGGTGATGGACCGCGCGGGTGCGCCCTATATCCCGCCGGGCGATTACCCGATGAGCATCGTCGCCATCGGCGGCAGCCAGGGCGCGCGGGCGCTGTCGGACAATGTCCCCGCCGCCATCGCCGCGCTGCCCGGCCACCTGCGCCGCCATGTCCGCGTGTCCCACCAGGCCCGTGAGGAGGATCTCGCGCGGGTCGAACTGGCCTATGCCGAGGCGGGCATCGAGGCCGAGGTGCGGCCCTTCTTCGAGGACATCCCCGCGCGTCTGGCCGAGGCGCAGCTGGTCATCAGCCGCGCGGGCGCCTCGTCGATTGCCGACATCTCGGTGATCGGGCGGCCCTCGATCCTGATTCCATACCCTTACGCGACGGGCGACCACCAGACCGCGAACGCGCGCGGTCTGGTCGAGGCGGGGGGCGCGATCCTGATCCCGGAATCAGCCCTTGACCCCGCCAGGTTGGCAGAGCAGATCGCCACGGTTCTCGAACAACCCGAAGGGGCCATGCGCATGGCCCATGCCGCGCTGTCCTGCGGACGGCCCGATGCAACCGAGCGGCTGGTCGAGATTGTCGAGGCATTGGGCGGAACGGGGGCAGAGACATGAACATTCAGCGGGGACTTGAGTGGATGAGCGCGGCGACCAAGCTTCCGACCGATGTGGGGCCGATCCATTTCGTGGGCATCGGCGGGATCGGCATGTCGGGCATTGCCGAGGTGCTGCTGAACCTGGGCTACCGGGTGCAGGGCTCGGATCTGAAGGGCTCGAAGATCACCGACCGGCTGAGGGCGATGGGCGCCACCATCTTCGAGGGCCAGCGCGCCGAGAATCTGGGCGGCGCGGCGGTCGTGGTGATTTCCTCGGCGATCAAGCCGGGCAACCCGGAACTTGACGCCGCGCGGCTGGCGGGCCTGCCGGTGGTGCGCCGGGCCGACATGCTGGCCGAGCTTATGCGGCTGAAATCGAATGTCGCGGTCGCGGGCACCCATGGCAAGACCACGACGACCACCATGGTCGCCACGCTGCTGGATGCGGGGGGGCTGGATCCGACGGTCATCAATGGCGGGATCATCCATGCCTATGGCTCGAACGCGCGGCTGGGGGCGGGCGAATGGATGGTGGTGGAGGCCGACGAAAGCGACGGCACCTTCACCCGGCTGCCCGCCACCATCGCCATCGTGACCAATATCGACCCCGAGCATATGGAGCATTGGGGCGATTTCGACCGGCTGCGCCAAGGCTTTCACGATTTCGTTTCGAACATCCCGTTCTATGGGCTGGCGGTCTGCTGTACCGACCATCCCGAGGTGCAGGCGCTGGTCGGCCGCGTCACCGACCGCCGGGTGGTGACCTTCGGTTTCAACGCGCAGGCCGATGTGCGCGCGGTGAACCTGACCTACAAGGCGGGCGTGGCGCAGTTCGACATCGCGTTGCAGGCCGAGGATGTCCTGATCGAGGGCTGCACCCTGCCGATGCCGGGCGATCACAACGTCTCCAACGCGCTGGGCGCGGTGGCTGTCGCCCGCCATCTGGGCATGAAGGGCGACGAGATCCGCGCGGCGCTGGCGGGCTTTCGCGGCGTGAACCGGCGCTTTACCAGGGTCGGAGAGGTCGGCGGCGTCACCATCATCGACGATTACGGCCACCATCCGGTGGAAATCGCCGCCGTGCTGCGGGCCGCCCGCCGGGCCACCACGGGGCGCGTGATCGCGGTGCACCAGCCGCATCGCTACACACGGCTTCATTCGCTGTTCGAGGAGTTCTGTACCTGCTTCAACGATGCCGATGTGGTCGGCATCGCCGAGGTCTATGCCGCGGGCGAGGAGCCGATCCCCGGCGCCAGCCGCGACGATCTGGTGGCGGGCCTGATCCGCCACGGCCACCGCCACGCCCATGCAATCCTGTGCGAGGACGATCTGGAACGGCTGGTCCGCGCCGAGGCGGGCCCGGGCGACATGGTGGTCTGCCTCGGCGCCGGCACGATCAGCGCCTGGGCGAACGGGCTGCCGAAACGGCTGGGGGGGTAAGGGCGCGGGGCGATGGTCGAGATTGCGGAGATCAGGGACGAAAAGACGTTCCGGGCCTGGCTCGACCAGAAAGATCTGCCGCAAGAGGCGATGGTGGCCCTGGCCTATCGGGCGGCAATGCGGGTTTTGCCGGTGTGGTGGTCCGGGGTTGAGACTGCGGACCGGGCGCGCGCGCATGAGTTGACGCCGCTTCCGGTCTGCCGCGTGCTCTTGACATCGGGAACCTGTGCCTGCGCGGAGGATCCCGATGTCAAAGGCCGGCTCGCCGACGACGCCGCCGCCTTCGCCGTCTGGGCTGCGCAGCGCGAGGATTGCGCTGCGGGTGCCGATGTGCCGCGGCTCATGGCTGCACCGCTGTGGCACGCGGCCGAGCGGCCCTTGGACGAGACATGGCAGCCCCTCCGCGCCAAATACCCGCCCGGCGGAGATCACCCCTGGGCCTTCTGGATCGACTGGTATCAACCCGCCCTCGACGGCACCGAGACCCGCTGGGACCTGCTGCGCAGGATCGCGCAGATTGGCGACGCCATCTGGCAGGCCGGCCCCGACGCCGTCGCCGCCGAAATCGCGCGGTTGCAAGGGGGCGCGCGCACCCTGCTGTCGCAAGCCTACCCGGTCGATTTCACCTTCGACGCCTTGCAACGCGTCATGCGGATGGTGGGCATTGACGATGACACTGTCCATCTGCGCGACCCGGCCGTGGTGCAGGCCTTCCTCGACGATTGCGAGGAGTTGCGCGACACGTTGCGCAACTTCAACGATTTCGTGTTCGATCTGAAAGCTGGGGGCAATTTCGCCGCTGTGCTGCACCGGGCCGCGAACAAAGTGCCGGACGAATTGCAGCGCACGGAAGACGGGACCCATCTGCGCGCGCGTCACCTTGTGCGCCTGTGCGGTCGGATAGAGGCCTTTTCCAAGCAAGAAAAGGCGCGCGCCGATCTTGGGGAAACCCTGTCCGGTATGGCCGATGATGCGCTTTCCCTCATGCGCAGCGTGACACGCAAGCATTTCGGGCCGTCCCATACCGCGCTGGCCCCCTTGGCGGAGTTGTCGCTGGACCATGTCGATCAGGACGCGGTGGTCGCGCT